>JAACDS010000118.1 GCA_009936895.1 Pseudomonadota bacterium | reverse complement strand
TGGCCTTCGGCTAAGGCAGCCGTCGCAAAGCTTCGGCCAATCCAATAGACCACCTCTTCGGTCAAATTTTGGGTGGTAATGCCGCGAATGTCGTACGCTCGAAAAATACCTGAATCAAGATCCGATGGAGGTTGGCGGCTGGTCATTGTGCTAGTGGATCCTTAACGGTCGTAAAATTTAGAGGGTGATTTTATTTTTGAAAAGCGCGCCAAGCTGGTAGATCAGTTGTTCGGCGATCTCGGTCTTGGGCTGGATTCCGAAATCTATTTCACCGTTTTCATGGATCAGGGTGACTGCGTTATTGCTGCTATTGAAGCCGATGCTGTGGTCAGAAACGTCGTTGACCACGATAGCGTCCAAGCCCTTGCGCGCGCGTTTCTCGCGGGCGTTGTTCAAAGTATCGTTGGTCTCGGCGGCAAAGCCTACGACGACTTTAACCTGACCTGACTGAACGACGCTGGCAATAATGTCCGGATTCTCCACCAGTGCCAGCCGCATATCGGGCTCCTCCTGGCGATGGCGCTTGATCTTTTGCCCCTGGGCGTTAGCGGGTCGGTAATCGGCTACCGCGGCGACGCCGATAAAGACATCCGTTGAGGGTAGGGCGTTGTGCACTTGCTCGTACATGTCTTGTGCGGTTGTGACATCTCGGCGTTCGATCTCGGCGTGAGCGCCTGCCACCCCGGGGCCAGCGATTAGAATCACCTTGGCACCTGCCCGTCTCGCGGACTCGGCGACGGCCAAGCCCTGCAGACCGGAGCTGTGATTACTGATGTAGCGAACGGGATCGATGGCTTCACGGGTCGGTCCTGTTGTGACCGTGACTGTGCAATCTGTGAGAGGACCGCGCCCGTCTCCGGTGAGAGATTGTTCGGCGAGTGCGGTGAGTAGATCTTCGGGCTCGGTCATGCGTCCGGGGCCCCGGTCTCCGCAGGCTTGGTCTCCGCTGTCTGGCCCAATAATGCGGCATCCATCGGCTTGGAGAGACGCCAAATTTCGCTGTACCGCAGGATGCTGGTACATCTGCTGATTCATGGCCGGAGCGATGCTCACCGGGGCCGGACTGGCCAAGCACAGCGTGCTCAAAAGGTCAGAGGCATCACCAGTGGCCAATCGGGCGATCATGCTGGCAGTCGCCGGCGCGATCAGAATTTGGTCCGCCCAGCGTGCCAACTCAATATGGCCCATGGCCGCTTCCGCCCCGGCATCCCATAAATCGTCGCGAACAGGATTGCCGCTGACCGCTTGAAGGGATGTGGCGGTAACAAACTGATGGGCATTAGCTGTCATTACTACCTGGACAGACGCACCGGCCTCTACCAGACGGCGTACAAGGATTGGGGTTTTGTAGGCAGCGATTCCACCGCTGATGCCAAGCAAAATATGTTGTCCTGACAAGTTTGACGTCATCTCGGGCATGGCCCATTCCTCAAAGTGATGCACGAACGGAAAAACAAGGTTGGATCAAGGTGAAAATGGCTTCAAAAAGACCTCAACAGGTTCGCGACAAGGGTAACACTGAAGATAGCGCCAGCGTTATTGCAAACTGGGTGGAAGATGAGCAGCCAAGAGAGCGACTGAGCCGATATGGCGCGTCTGAGATGTCTACGGCAGAGTTGTTGGCGATATGTCTAGTTAGTGGTGTGCCCGGGGAGGACGCGGTTCAATTAGGTCGTCGTTTGCTTGGCGAATTCGGGGGCATCGGGGGTCTGCTCGCCGCGCCGTTAGACCGTTTGCGGGCAGCACATGGCTTGGGTCTGGCTAAGGCGGCTCAAATCAAGGCGATTCGGGAGTTGGGCGTTCGCGATACGGAAAGTTCTCTCGTCAAAGCTCAGCGTTTTCAGGATCCCTCAGCCGTATCTGAATACTTGCGAAAACGCATGGGCACGCTACCCCATGAGGCCTTCGCCTGTTTATTTTTGAATGCAAAAAACGAACAGCTTGGTTTCGAGATTATGTTCCACGGTTCCATTGACCGCACATATGTGCACGCCAGAGAGGTGTTGAGGCGTGGGTTGGAACACAATGCCGCAGCGATCATTATTTGCCATAACCATCCGTCTGGTAATGCGGAGCCGAGTCAGGCTGACATCACATTGACCCGCTCACTTTCTGATTTGCTGGCCCAAGTAGAAATTAGATTACTGGACCATATCGTCGTTAGCGCTCATTCTTGGGGCTCGCTGCAGCTGCGCGGCTTGCTTTAGCCCCTCAACCGAAACTCAGACCAAAAAAGCGTGTTTTTGGGCGTTTTGCGCCACTTTTCTTGCCCTGTCTGGCTCACTTTGGTATAAACGCGCCTCAAATTTTTTAGGACTCCCACTATGTCCAAAGTATGTCAGGTCACGGGCAAGCGTCCGATGGCTGGTAACAACGTCAGTCATGCGATGAATAAGACTCGTCGCCGTTTTTTGCCCAATCTTCATACCCACCGGTTTTGGGTCGAAGCTGAAAAGCGTTATGTGAAACTGCGAGTGTCCTCCAACGGAATGCGTATTATCGACAAGAAGGGTATCGACGAGGTGCTCAAGGATGTGCGGGCAGCGGGTCACAAGGTTTAATCGACTTCTAACGTTGGGGCGTTTGCACTCGACTTAACGAACAGGGAAAAGTCCATGCGAGATAAAATCAAATTGGTATCAAGCGCCGGAACAGGGCACTACTACACCACGGATAAGAATAAGAAGAACACGCCAGACAAGATGGAGATCAAAAAATACGATCCCGTCGTGCGTAAGCATGTGATCTATAAAGAAGGCAAGATCAAGTAAGAGATGCCCGAACTCCCGGAAGTCGAAACGACTCGACGGGGGATTGAGCCCTTCCTAACCGGGCACACGATCCAGCGAGTTCATGTGCGAAACCATCGTCTAAGATGGCCGGTATCACTGCCCGAACACTTATCGGGCAGTCCAGTCCTCAGCGTCAGTCGACGCGCCAAATATCTTCTGATCGAAACTCAGGCTGGAGCCTTGGTAGTGCACTTGGGTATGTCCGGGAGTTTACGGGTGGTCTCTCCTGATGAGAAACCGCGGCCTCACGATCATGTGGATATCGAACTTCAAAACGGTCCCTGGCTTCGATACAACGACCCTAGGCGTTTTGGCAGTTTTCACTTCGCCGAACACCCATCCGCAGAGCATTGGTTGCTGAAAAATTTGGGCGTGGAGCCGCTCGATAACGAATTTTCCGGCGATTACCTGTTCGAAACATCGAGGAATCGGCGGGTTGCCGTCAAAAATTTCATCATGGACGGCAAGGTTGTCGTGGGCGTTGGCAATATCTACGCAGCGGAGTCACTGTTCCGAGCAGGCATCCGCCCCGGCATCGCGGCACATCGCGTCAGCCGACTGGCGTATCAGCTTTTGGCAGAGGCCATTCGTCAAATTCTGGCCAATGCAATCAATGTTGGTGGGACAACCCTGCGTGATTTCGTGGGCTCCGACGGACAACCGGGCTATTTTAAGCAAAGTCTCAATGTGTATGGTCGGCAAGATGAAGCCTGTCGGGTCTGCAATACCACGCTAAAGCTGCAGATCCTCGGACAGCGCAGCACCGTTTACTGTCCGTCATGTCAGACGTTCTCAGGCTGGAAAAAGCCGGTCTGCTGATATGGGTTCGCGGCCTAGGTCTTGCCCAAAGCCGCGATCACCGCAGGATGCACAAACTGCGAGATGTCACCGTCCAACGCAGAAATCTCTCTCACCAGAGTAGACGAAATAAAGGAGCAATCTCTCGAGGTGGGTAAGAAGACATACTCCATTCGCGGATCCAAGGAGCGATTCATTTCAGCCATTTGGAACTCGTAATCGAAATCCGTCACCGTGCGTAAGCCTCGCAACACAAAGCGAGTGTTCTTTGACCGAACGTAATCCACCAGAAGGCTGTTGAACCCGTCTACAGAAACGCGGTCGCCGAAGGGTGCCAGTACCTCGCGGCAGAGTTCCATCCGATCTTTCAGTGCAACCGCGGGGTCTTTTTGAGCCGACGTGCCGATTGCCAACACCACGTGATCAAATAGGGTGAGGGCGCGTTCAACCAGATCGGTGTGGCCATTAGTAATGGGGTTGAAAGAGCCTGGGTAGACCACGATGCGTTCTGCCATGTCGCGATTTCCTTAACAACGGATGCTTAACTGGTTTAAGTGTCTCCGCGATGCTAACGCTGCCCAAATGCATCTGCAATCTGGCGTGGAGGCCTAAAATTTGCTTTGTTACGTGGCCTGAATCAACCAGCTTCGGGTGGCACCTGCCTTGGCAGATTTTGCCAGACACAAGCCACGTGTTTGCAGCAATCGGTTTACCGCAGTTTCCTGTTGCTGGTCGAATTCCAAATACAGCCATTGGCCCAATAAACCAGACTCGCAGATGGAGGTCACGGCGGTTTCCAATAATTCGGTGTCGGCAAACGGGGGGTCAACGAAGATGACGTCAAAGGGAGAGTGACAGCGTTTTAAAAAAGATCGAGCGTCGGTGATTTGTAGTGTGCAGATGTCTCGTAATTTAAGGATTTCGATTGACTGGGCTAAGTGCTTGGCGGTCTCAGCGTGCTGCTCAACCAGTACAACCTCCCCCGCACCGACAGAGGCGGCCTCCATACCCAATACACCCGAGCCGGCGAAGAGATCTAGGCAG
>JAACDS010000117.1 GCA_009936895.1 Pseudomonadota bacterium | reverse complement strand
CGTAACGCGTCAAACGAAAGCACTCTAGGCTCAGATCGTCGCCCACCTGGCGACACAGCCATCCGCAATCCTGCCAGTCGCCCAAGACGATCCGCCTGAAAGCGTCTTCACCACGTTTAGGGTAATCACCTGGGCGATGCGTGTGGCCGTGAATCAGTGTCGTTGCCCCACTGGTGCGCATGGCCTCAGCGATTGCCGCGGCGTTAACGTCCATGATCTGAGTCGACTTGTTGGCATTTGCCTGCATGCTTTGAGCGCGCATGTGTTTGCCGAGTTGTTGACGCTCTGCCAAAGATTTTTCCATCAGTTCCTGTTGCCATGCCTCGCTGCGCAATAGCGTTCGAACCTCCTGATATGCGTGATCATCTGTGCAAAAGAGATCGCCATGACTGAGTAAAATGTCACCATCCAGAACAAAGGGATCTTCCAAAAGCCTGGCACCGGTGCGCTCGCAAAAGCGCTTGCCGAATAAAAAATCTCTGTTGCCGTGGACGACAAACACCGCTGCGCGGGTGCTTGCTTCTTGGAGGATGTCCACTATTTGCTGGGCTGGCTCTGATGTGTCGTCGTCGCCGATCCACATTTCGACCAAATCGCCGAGAATGTAAATTTCGTCGACGGATTTGGCCTCATGCCGCACCATGTCGGCGAAGGCGCGAAACACCGGAGAGTCCGGGTCTTCAAGATGCAGGTCTGAGAAGAAAATGCGCTTCATAGTGCTTCCCAGTGGATGCCCATATGTGTTGCCGCTGCCTGCATCGTATTTTGCAGTAGGGCTACCCGAGTCATTGGGCCCACGCCGCCGGGAACCGGTGTGATCCAAGCGGCGCGTTGCTTGGCGCCCTCAAAATCGACGTCGCCATAGAGTTTGTTGTTATCGCCTCGAGTGATGCCCACGTCGATAACCGTTGCCCCTTCCTTGATCCAGTCTCCGGGAACCAAGCCCGGTCTGCCGACAGCACTGATCAAGATATCGGCCTGGCGTGCCATGTCCCCAGTATCCTTGGTGAACTTATGAGCCGTGGTTACTGTCACCCCGGCGAGCAGAAGTTCGAGACCCATGGGTCTGCCCACATGGTTGGATGCCCCAATGATTGTCGCGTGGAGCCCCTTATAGTCGGTATCGATGTGATCAAGCATTTGCATCACACCCATCGGCGTGCAGCTTCGTAGGGTAGGGCGGCGCAGCGCCAAGCGCCCTATGTTGTATGCATGAAAGCCATCCACATCTTTGTTGGGCAAAATGCGATCTATGATTCTGTCTTCGTCGTGGTGAGGGGATAGCGGGCTCTGCACGAGAATACCGTCGATCGCCGGATCAGCGTTCAGCTCGGCGATATGCGCTTCCAGTTCTGTCTGGCCAATATCCGCATTGAGATGCAGGGCTTTTGAATAGACGCCGACTTCTTCGCAGTCGCGGCGCTTGCCTTTGACGTACACCGCCGAGGCAGGGTCCTCACCGACTAGGATGACCGCTAGCCCGGGCGGCCTGTGACCTTGATTCGACCACTGCTGGACGATCAAGCGCAATCGCTCACGAATGCTCTTGGCTAGGGCATTTCCATCGAGTATTTGCGCTGTCATAGAAGCTCCAGACTAAGAGACGTGTGGGGCCTCGCAAGGCCAGACCGGCGACGCCGTAGGGAAGAAGCACATACTACTACCGCCGGCAGGGTTAGCCTAATGTTGAATGATTTCTCCTAATCTTCGATATAAAGCCCGGAAAGTCACCGAAGGTGTTTGACCGGCTTTTGGCAGGTCAGTATGATCGCGTCCTTGATATTCAGCTTCTTCACTGGATTTCTTCGGGGTATAGCGCAGTCTGGTAGCGCGCCTGCTTTGGGAGCAGGATGTCGGGAGTTCGAATCTCTCTACCCCGACCAATTCTTTATATTGATTCGCGCGCAGGGTGCGCTGCGGATCGATACAGGGTCCCTGAATGCTCGAAATATTCTGCCGCTTCGAGAGTTAGGAAAACTGTTTTGGCTTCGCGCCTAGGTATTGGGCTTCTTTGCGTCGGGTGTTTTCACACCCTACCCCCAAGCTGTGTAATCGCCGTGAGACTTGCGTGAGTCAACAGGTTGCTCCGATGCGCCTCTGTCTCGTGGGTATCCGTTGAGCGATCGAGAACGTGATTCGATGGTGCTAGCGATCACGGTAGGCCTCGTTGGTACACTTGTCCTTGGCGACTGGTTCGGGGGGGGGGGTTATCTGGATGGTCAAACGGATCATTGCGTCGGCGCTGCACAGACCTGTGTAAACTGTGGCTGGTCGGTCAGCCGGGCTTGTTATGGCGGCGACCTCCGAGTCGCTTGCGTTTTCGGCGTGCTCGCGATGCAGGCTACTCCCTGATTCGCTTGACGCCTGAGGCTTGCGCATCCCGCGAATGTCATCGGGCGAGCTTAGAGCGACCACTGTCGATGGAAATACGGTAAGATATCCCCTCGGACGACGTGCTGTTCTCAAAACCGGACGTTGCCCGATTCTTACGTGTCAAAGGGGTGATTGGGTCAAGCAATTGCGGCCTAAAGCTGCCATGGACCGTCCCATAACGAAAGGGTGGCGGTAGGACACGGGTCTAGCACAACGCGCCCGTAGCTCAACTGGATAGAGCATCGGCCTTCTAAGCCGAGGGTTGCAGGTTCGAGTCCTGCCGGGCGCGCCATTG
>JAACDS010000116.1 GCA_009936895.1 Pseudomonadota bacterium | reverse complement strand
CACGCCAAGACTGCTGCCCTCGTAGACGACACTGCCCTTGGCGGACCAAAGTCCTTTACGTATCAACAATGATGCTCTCCTGCTCAAATAGTTCTTGGGGTTGGATCGTTTGCAGCGAATCAGCCGCGAAGGCTACATCAGCGCTGACTGACTGAACGCTGCCCACAGGGTGATAACACCGCGGGCTCTTATTCCGGGCATTATTCACTTCGCTGCTCACTGGCGTCAGCAGCAATGGTACCGGCAGATCTGACGCCAACAAGGGCTTTAGCGCCGACGTCTCAATCTGTGGATCTAACCATTGAACCGCCTGTTCGGGTCGCAAGAACACCGGCTGCCGATGATGCAGGTCGCCCAAGCTTGGATGCGCTGGGGTGGTGAGCAAGGTGAAACTCAGAAGCTCTGCGGTTGCGCCCGCACTGCCTCTGGGTTGCCAGGCATCCCAAAGCCCCGCAAGCAACAAACCCGCCTGAGCCTGATCACTGATCAAGAACGGCTGCTTATGGCCTGCGCGTCGCTGCCATTCATAAAAGCCTGAGACGGGAACGACACAGCGTTGCCTAGCATATGGACCTCGAAACGCCGGACTCTGAGCCGCGGTTTCTGCTTTTGCGTTGAACATGCTGTATCGCGTAGACGGCCCCTGAGACCAACTCGGCGTCAACCACCAGCGCATCGGTACGCATTCGATTTTACCGTCATCGCCGGCTCGCAACACCGGCAGTGTTTCCGTAGGCGCAGCGTTGGGGTTGTCACCCCCGGGATATTCTTCCTGTAAAATGGCCATCAGCAGTTTCGTCAACTGGGTGACCTGTATGTTCAGTCTGCCGCACACGATGGTCTAACCGTGTTTTCCAAGCTGCCATCCAGCAGGGGACAACTCACCTTGGGCGAAGGCGGTCGGTACCTCTTCGAGGGCCGTCGCCACGGTATCGTTCCATCGGTTCAAAAAACCAAAGGCTGCGATCACCGCGACAATTTGGGTAATTTGACGTGGTGTGAAGTGTTCGCCCAGCGCATCGAAATGACCTTGCGCCGCTCCATTGGGTACTTCTCCCGCGGCCAGGGCCAAGGCGACGACGGCGCGTTCCGCATCGCTGAAACACTCTGCGGTTTCGTAGCGCAGCACCTGAGCGCGTTTTTCGGCTTGAGCAGTCGGCGTCGGACTCATGCGCTCTGTGTTATGGCCTGTGTGCGCCTGACAGTAACGACACCCTGCGCTAATACTGACGCAGTAAGCCACCAGCTGAAGCAAGTCTGCGGGCAGATTTTCTTCCGGCGCGTTTTGTTCCGGCGCGACTTGGGTCATGGTCTCGAGCAGTGTCTTCACGTCGGCTCCCATCACGGTGCCAAACAACACAGAGAATGCGGCGGGCAGCTGACGCATATGCGCCATGGTGCGAACGCTATTGGGTACGAAACCCATGGTGGCTTCAGACATGGCCAAAATCGGCTTCAGTTCGTCCAAATCCTGCATATCTACGGGGGGTAGATGGGGCATGGAAGTCCTCCTGATGATTCATCAGCCCTCATCTTCCCTTGCACGAGCCCGACTTGGAAGTCCCACGTGAGATCGCTCACCACAATTGCAATCCTCTTACACCTGATGAATGCTCACCGGCCTTACAACTCGGCATCAGAACCCTCTATGAGCGAAACCCAAGCCCCGATCGCACCGCGACGCCCCTACCGCCACAGCTATCATGGTGTGGACTTGGATGACCCCTATTACTGGCTGCAAGACCCGAACTATCCGCAGGTCGATGATGCCGATGTGCTCGCCTACCTAAACGCCGAAAACGCGTATTTCGAGTCTTGGTTCGGGCCCCATCAGGGCCTGACACGCTCGCTGTTCGAAGAACTCAAGTCCCGCAAGCCTGAGCAGGACGAAAGCGTCCCCTACGAAAAAAACGGCTACCGCTATCAGTGGCGATTTCATGTGGGTGATCAGTATCGCGTCTGGCTTCGCCAGTCTACGACCCCGCGGCTTGGGTCGTGGGAAACGCTTTTGGATGAAAATGCGCTGGCAGAGGGTTGTGAATACTTTCGCCTGGGGGCCTTGGCCGTCAGCCCGGACGGTAAATCACTGGCTTACAGCACCGACACCAACGGCAGCGAACGTTTTACGTTGAAAGTGATCGAAATCGAAAGCGGCGACGAGCTCACGCCAGCCATCGAAAACTGTGCGGGAAGCGTCGTTTGGAATGCATCCAACACGGGTTTTGCCTACCGGTTGGTTAATGAACAGTGGCGGCCGGACAAAGCACTTTTCCGCGACATCGCCACCGGTAACGACACGCTACTGTACGAAGAGCACGACGAGTCTTTTTTCGTTGGCCTTGGACTGTCTCAATCCGAACAGCTGATGTTCATCAGCGCCGGCGACCACGTCACCAGCGAAGTGCGATTCGTGCCAAGAGATAACGTGCTTGCAGCCCCAACCGTAATTGCCCCGCGTCGCTCCGGCCACGAGTACGATGTGGATCATCAGGGGGATAGCGCCACAGCGGGGCGTTTGATCATTCGCAGCAATCGTCAGCACGCCAATTTTGACGTATTTGAAACGCCAGTGGTCGAGCCAGACGAGGGCCGATGGCAGGTCATGCTGGCCGGTGATGACAGGCACTACCTGATGGGGCATGTGGCCTTTGCCGGCGCCACCGTGGTTTGCCTGCGCGTCGATGGTCT
>JAACDS010000441.1 GCA_009936895.1 Pseudomonadota bacterium | reverse complement strand
TTTTTCTCAGTGCTTAAATGCAAAGTGTAGCGAAAAAGAGGCAGAAACTCGCTAATGTTGTGCAAAGGCCTGATGACATTGCGATGGGTTGGTAGCACGAAATATCGAAGGCGACCGAACAAAATAAATTACATAGGAGAGGAGCGGATATGAACTTACAAGGTAAGAAGGCACTGGTATTTGGCGGGACATCCGGCATCGGTCTGGCGACCATCAACATGCTGCAAGCTCAGGGGGCCGCAGTGGTGGCGATAAGCCGCAATCCTGACAAAGCCGGTGATCTGCCGGGCGTTGAATTGGTTGCCTGCGATGTGCGTGATGAGCAGGCCCTCGCCGCACTGTTTGCCACCCAAGCGCCATATGATGTGCTGATTTCTGCGGCGACCGGTGGTGAGCGAGCGGCAGGGCCTTTCTTGCAAATGGATCTGGCCGGTTATCGCGGCTCATTCGACAAGCTATGGGGTTATACGAATGTGGTGCGTCTTGGTACCGAACACCTGAGCGCTGATGGCAATATCGTATTGGTTTCCGGTGCACCGGCTCGTCGGCCAAAGCCCGGGCAGGCGGCTATCGCTTCCGTCGGTGGTGCTGTTGAGCAGTTCGTGCGTGCCGTGGCACCTGAGTTGGCACCCAAGCGCATTAATGTTGTCAGTCCTGGCGTTATCGATACGCCGATGTTTGGCAACGACGCTGAGGCGCGAGGGAAAATGCTGGCTGGGGCGACGGCGAAAAACTTGATTCCCAGGGCGGGTACGCCTGAAGAAGTCGCCGCAGGCATCATGTTTGTGGTGCAAAACGACTTTGTGACCGGTACCACGATTGATGTCGACGGCGGCTGGGTTCACGCCTAGTAAAGGATTAAGACAAACGGCTAAAGCGTCGAGGTTTGCGCCTCGACGCCAAGGTATAGCCTCCCGACGGTCTCCAGTGTGCTGGGGGCCACCATGATGTGTTGAGACGTCATGTGAACGTCACGAAAGTGCCGCTGCAGCGGGGAATCGGCGTAAACGGCGCTACCGCCGCCTAGGGTATACATAGCGTCAACGGTCTTAATGCTGGCTTCTACCGCATGGGTAGTAGCCAATCGGATGTCTCTGCGCTGATCCACGTTCACTTTGTCGCCACGCTCAGCAACGGCCCATGCGGCTTCAATGGATTGGTAGTAAAAGGCTCGTGCACTGCGGAGTGTGGCCTCTGCTCGTGCAACCTCCAAATGGGAATGAGCGCGGTCGGCCAACGTCGCTGTGCTGTTAATCCGCCGTTTGCTTTGTGCCAGTTGCACCAGTTCGTTGATGGCTGCACGAGCAATACCCAGAGCCACGGCCCCAATGCCGATGGCAAGCAGGGTGAATTGAGGAAACTGGTACAGCGGTCGGCGTGGTGGTCGGTGACCGCCATAACCGACAATATGACCGTCGCTCAGTCGCAAATCGACGGCCTCATAGTCCGTGCTGCCGGTGCCTTGCAGGCCAGACACATGCCAGGTATCAAGAAAGTGGATTTCGCTCGCTGGCATTAGCACCATGTGCTGACTGGGCTTTTCATCTCCTGTGTCGACCAGACATCCGCCTAAGACCCAATCCGCATTTTGTGTGCCGGAGCCCCACTGCCAGCGACCGTTCACGGTAACCTGCCCGGCGTCTACTCTGGCCTTACCTGACGGTGCAAACACGCCGGCGACCATGGTGTTCGGATGGGTAAAGATTGCCCGCGCGGTCTCTTCAGGAATACTGCCCAGGGTGGAACCGCTGGTGGCGGCAATAAAGGCAACCCATCCACAGGCGGCACTGCCTTGAGCCAGTCGCTCAAAAATCTGTGCGCTGACCACTGGAGAGGCCTCGAGACCACCCAACTGTTCCGGCACGAACAGGCGATAAAATCCCGCGTCCGCCATGGCGTCGCTGGCGTCCTGATCGAGTTTTCGGGCCTGATCAAAGCCCGTCGCTCTAGGCATAAAGCGGTCAGCCAAAACTGAGGCTTGATCGAGTAAGTGCGTGTTTTGATCTGCGGTCATCATAACGTTCCCCCAAGCGGTGCGTTGTCATCGGTCTTTTAGCGGGATCAGGCTACCCAATACGCGCTCAGCTGGATACCCATCAGTAAAAAGCCGCCGGTCATGATGACCCAGTTTGCCGCCGCGGCTTGTACAGCAAATCGGGGGCGCTGACGCCAGACAAAAACCAAAAGAACGATCGCTGACAGTGCCAGCAGTTGGCCCATTTCGACACCGAGGTTGAACGCCAATAAATTCGTTAGAAGCCCATCCTCGGGCAGCGTGATCTGACGCAGCTTGGTGGCTAAACCCAGTCCATGGCATAGGCCGAAAGCGAAAACCGCCGCTCGAGTATCCAGACCAAAGTGCCAGTTACGCTGTTGCGCCAGATTTTCCAGTGCCTTGTACACCACGGATAAGCCAATGACGGCGTCGACTAAATAGGGGTTGGCGTTGAGTTCGAGCATGACGCCCAGAATGAGGGTGAGGCTGTGGCCCAATGCAAACAGGCTGACGTAGATGGCGACGTCCCGCAGCCCACGTAGAAAGAATACGATACCGGCGAGAAACAGCAGATGATCTAAGCCTGTGACCATATGCTTGGCGCCGAGATAAAAATAGGGCCAAAACACGACCCCTGACTGCGCCTGCAAAAAGGCTGCGTCACTTGTATCGACATTGTG
>JAACDS010000115.1 GCA_009936895.1 Pseudomonadota bacterium | reverse complement strand
CGCCAGTTCATCGCTCGAGCCACCCACACTAAACCTGCGTGATGACCAAGGAGTTGAATATCGAAGCGACCCCACACCGGCTGTCCTAAAGACGCCAATGTCTTGAGATAGCCCAAGGCTTGGTCAACCCCAGCACTGTCCGCATGCAGTACCCAAATCATATCGCCCCGAGCGTGCTCGATACCCCGGGCAATTTGTCCGCCGCGAGACGGTGACGCAAAGATCCATTTTAAATTATCAGTTAGAGGCCCGGGCTGACTGCCGCCCAACGCTGGGCTCTCCGCCTGAACCACGATCACCTCGCAATCGGTATCCTCCAGCGCGCCCAGCAGGTCAGCAAATATCGGCGACACTGTCGTCACTGGCACCACGACCGACACCGGCAAGGAGGTTGGAGCGGAAGGCGTGTTGGCTGAGAGGTTTTGCATGACATCGCAAGTGTGACTCGACCCAGCCCAAGCGGCAACGACCACAGAAAAGATCTGCGGCCACGAGTGATTAAATGGGCCACCGACATCACTGCAACAAAGATCACGTCGCAATAGCCTTCGCAAACTCACACCGACCCTGTAGAGTTTCGGGTTTTCGGGAGAGAACTATGTACAAAGAATACAAGGCTGCTTGGGCGCAGCTAACCGCCCCGGGCGCTGATTTTGAAGTTGTGACAGCCAACGTTCGCGGCAACGACATACGCACCTATGCCAACGCGCCCGGCAGTCTGAGAGATCTTTGGCTGAGCACTACCGCTTTCGCAGACCGTGACTATTTGGTTTATGACGACGAGCGCCTAACCTACGGCGAAACCCATCAGCGGGTTGCCTCTCTCGCGAACTGGCTCATCGAGCAGGGCGTAAAGCCCGGAGATCGGGTCGCCATTGCCATGCGTAACTACCCCGAGTGGATGCAGGCCTACTGGGCAACCATGTCCGTGGGCGCCGCCGTTGTTGGGATGAACGCTTGGTGGATCGGGCCAGGAATGCTCTATGCCTTGGAGGACTCCACGCCGAAAGTGATGATTCTCGACAAAGAGCGACTGGATCAATTAGGGGAGCATCGTGCCAAGGTCAGCGACATCAAACTGGTTGGGGTACGTTTCCCAGAGCCCGAAGCTGATGTAACACCTTGGAGTGAGGTTGTTGTCGGTGATGGCTCGCTACCCATGCTCGACATTGATACCGACAGCGATGCCTGCATTTTTTATACCTCAGGCACGACAGGCCGCCCAAAAGGCGCACAACTTACTCACAGAGGTTGCGTGAGCAATGTCTGGAGCATGCTCTTTTCTGCCGGACTACAGCGCACCTTGGCCATCCAAAAAGGCTTGGTTAATGCCGACGACGAACCGCCTATTGGCTGCAGTTTGGTGACCACGCCGCTCTTCCATGTGACCGCGAACAATTGTGCAGCTCAGGGCACTACATTGGGCGGCGGCAAGCTGATCCATATGTACAAGTGGGATGCAGGTGAAGCGCTAAAACTGATCGAGCGCGAGCGTATTACCGCCGTGAGCGGCGTACCGGTCATGGCGCGAGAGATCATTTCTCATCCAGACTTTGCCACAACGGACACATCAAGCTTGATGACTCTCGGCGGTGGCGGTGCTCAGCTACAGCCAGACTTGGTTGGCAAAAGCGACGAACAAGTCGCAACCGCTCGGCCCAATACAGGCTACGGTATGACCGAAACCTGCGGCATCATCACATCGATCAGCGGCGATCACTTTGTCGATAAGCCCGCTAGCTGCGGCCCGGCCATGCCTGCCTTTGAAAGCAAGATCGTCAACCCCGACTCCCACGAAGAAATGCCTGCGGGCGAACCGGGTGAACTGTGGGTTCGCGGCGCACACGTCATCCGCGGTTATCTGAATCGGGAAGACGCCACGGCCGAAACCATCATCAACGGATGGTTGCGCACCGGTGACATGGCTCGCAAAGACGAAGACGACTTCATCTACATTGTGGATCGGATCAAGGACATGGTGTTGCGCGGCGGCGAGAACATCTATTGTGCAGAGGTCGAAAGCGCCATCTTCGATCACGCCGACGTCGCAGAATGCACGGTGTTTGGTGTGGCCGATGATCGCCTCGGCGAGGAAGTGGGTATCGCCGTCTTCTTAAAGCCAGGTGCAACCGCGTCGGCGGACACTCTGCGTGATCACTGCGCCACGCAACTGGCCAAATTCAAGGTGCCACGTTACTTCTGGTTTGTTGAAGAAGCCTTACCTCGCAACGCATCAGGTAAATTTCTGAAGCGCGAGCTACGCGACTCTTTGGACGTCAAAGACGCTCACTAAACCCTGAGCAACACGACTCGACAGGCTGTCTTGGCAACCTGTTGCGTCTATGCCAAGAAGCTAGTCATCAAACAGATTGCTGTACAGTTCGCGCAGCTTGTTCTTTTGCACCTTACCCATGGTATTGCGCGGCAGCTCTGGCACATTTACCACCTGCTTAGGCTGTTTAAATCGGGCCAAACGGGAACCTAGGGCCTGCTCAATGTCCTGAAGCGTGACCTCTGCCCCCGAGGCGACCACCACCGCCACCACCGCCTCACCGAAATCACGATGTGTCACACCAATTACCGCGGACTCCGCCACCTCCGGCATCTCGTCCAGCACACCCTCGACTTCCTTGGGATATACGTTATAACCGCCGGAAATGACCAAATCTTTTGAGCGACCAACAATGCTGAGCCGCCCGCCGGCATCCTGCACTCCCAAATCACCAGTGATGAAAAACCCGTCTTCGCGCAATTCTTCGGCGGTTTTTTCCGGCATCCGCCAGTATCCCTGAAACACATTGGGGCCAGCGACTTCGATCATGCCGACCTCGCCCGAGGGCACGGGTACACCAACCTCATCCGCGACACGCACCTGCTGCCCAGGCAGCGCATAACCGACGGTTCCGGCAACTCGCTCACCCTCCAGGGGATTGCTGGTGTTAATAATGGTTTCACTCATACCGTAACGCTCTAAAATCCGATGTCCGGTTCGCTGTTCCCATTCAGCGAAGGTTTGCTCGGTCAGCGGAGCAGAACCGCAGATAAATACCCGCATATGAGCGACAGAATCTTGGTTCAAATCCTGCCGATCCAACAGTCGGGTATAAAACGTGGGCACACCCATCATGACCGTAGCGTCGGGCAGCCGAGTCATGACCTGAGACGGCTCGAATTTCTCCATAAAAATCATGGGCGTACCATTAAGTAGCGCGCAGTGGCTGGCAATAAATAAACCATGCACATGAAAGATGGGCAGCGCATTCAGCAGGACGTCGGAGCCTTGCCAGCCCCACTCATCACTTAATGAGCGGGCGTTCGAGGACAGATTGCCATGACTGAGCATTGCCCCCTTGGAGCGACCGGTGGTTCCTGAGGTGTATAAAATCGCCGCGAGGTCACTGCTTTCTCTCGGTTGGGTCTCGGTGGACTGCGGGACTTTTTCCCGGGCATCGCCGGGCCCAAATACCAATAGCTGCCGAGCATTAGCCGTTCGCAACGGGGCACAGGCCACATCCGTACGAGCCTGGTCGCCCACATAGAGTACCGGTTCGGCGTCGCTGACAAAGTAATCGAGCTCGGCCTCGGTATAGGCTGTATTCAAAGGGACATACACCAAGCCCAACTTTAGGCAGGCCAGATACAGGGCCAAATTTTCCGCCGACTTCTGTACCTGCACGAACACGCGATCACCCGGCTGTACGCCAAAAGTCCGCAACTCACATGCAGCACGGTTGATGTGGTAAACAAGATCCCGATAGGTCCAATCATCTCGATCATCGAGCATCAAGGCGGTCTGACCGGCATTCGACTCAAACGCTCGCTCAAGCTCAGCAAAAAAATTACCCACGACTTGCTCCCCTAACGTGTGACGATCCAAAACCCATGCACACCAACCAGACATCTTCGCCAAACACTAAAAACGCGAGCGCGATTATCAAAGTGACTGGGGCTGAGTTAAAATGTCCCAAAACCAAAACACTGAAGCGTCATGATACCCGAGCCCTCTTTTACTATCCCTAAGTTGTCGCCGGGGTTTAAAGCCAACATTACATTACCAGGCAGCAAGTCTATTGCCCTGCGTCAGTTGGCCATGAGCGCACTGGTTACAGGCACCAGCCGTATCACGGGTATTCCTGAATGCGACGATACCGATGCGATGATCGACTGTCTCAAAGCACTCGGCGTCACCATTGAAACGCAGGGGCGTTCCCTTCTTGTCACGGGTCCGATGGATTTCGGTTCCCAGGCCGTGGCACTCAATGCCCGAATGAGCGGCGCGTCTACTCGCCTACTGATTGCTCTTGCGGCGCTGCGCACCGGCACCACGCTGATCGACGGCCACCACTCCTTGCGCATTCGGACCAACGCACCTCTATTTGACGTGCTGCGCCGGCACGGCTGCCAGATCGAAAGCGCAGACGGCGGGCTCCCAGCCACCATTCGCGGCCCAATTCATGTGCAAGACACGCTGCACATCGACGGCTCGCTATCAAGCCAATACATCACCGCCTTGATGGTCATTGCACCAGTGCTAGCTCGCCGCCAGGGCCAAGACCAGCAGGTCATACACATCGATGGTGATCTGGTCTCTCGCCCCTACATCGACATCACGCTGAACGAGATGAGCAAACGATCTGTCGTTGGCCACTGGGCGAGCCCAGAGACGCTGCGCATTCCCGCCGCAAGCTATCCCGCCGGCAGTTACGTGGTTGAGGGTGATGCTTCCGCTGCAAGCTATTTTTCAGCCTTGGCAACACTGCATCACGGCACCGTGACTCTCACCAATCTGGACGCAACCAGCGTTCAAGGTGATTACGGGTTTTGCCATATCATGGCGTTGCTCGGTGCCACCGTTGAGCGGCAAGGTATGACACGTATTAGCGGACCAGAGCAGCTCAGTACGCTTGCGCGTATCGACATGCAGGAAATGCCCGATGTCGCCCTGACGCTGATCGCCATGGCTCCGCTATTACCAGCACCGATTGAAATTACGGGCCTGCAGTCTTTGCACCACAAAGAGTGTGACCGCCTAGAGTGTCCGGCCAGGGAACTAAAGGCAATGGGCGTATCGCTGAGTACCACCCACGCCAGCATCGCTATTGAGCCGCTGCTGCAGAGAACGCCATCTGCACACCGTCTAACCACATACCACGATCACCGCATGGCCATGGCCTTCGCTACCCTGGGAAGTGCCTTGGGTACCTTAAGCGTCGATGACAAAAGTGTTGTAAACAAAACCTACCCCAATTTTTGGGAAGACTACCGCAGCCTACAGACGTAGGATCGGATAACTGAACTCACTGGGGAGGATATTGTTCATGTCAGAATCAACCAGCCAAATGGGTGTTTTCGACACCATGTACAACTGCCGGGCCATGCGTCGTTTGGACTCCCGTGAAGTACCCGAAACGCTGCTGCGGGATCTCATCAGCGCAGCGAACCAGGCACCCTCCGGGTCCAATACCCAAGGCGCACGCTGGATCGTCGTGCGCGACGCCGACACAAAGCAACAGCTCGCAGAATTGAATCGGCAAGGCGTCGACACCTATCTGGCGCCACTGATCGACAATCCGGGCAGTCTGTCTCATCAGAGCGGGGACAAGCGCAAGCGGATGGTCGACGCGGTAGTCTGGCAGAGGGATCATATGCACGAGATTCCTGCGTTGATCATCGCTTGTATGGATTTCGGCGCACCGGCGACCAACGACATGATCGCCCGAGGCAACGGCTCGATCTGGCCAGGCATTCAAAACCTACTCCTTGCCGCACGCGCTTTAGACCTAGGTGCCGCACCCACCACACTGGCGCTAAACGACCGTAAAGCCGTTGCCGAGACTCTGAACTTGCCAGATTCCATGGCGGCCTACGCGCTTATCCCGGTCGGCTACCCACTGGGCACATTCGGGCCCGTCTCACGCAAACCCTTGGAAGAGATCTTGCGTTTTGACAAGTGGTCTGACTAGAAACTCTATTCGTCCGCCGTAATGCGGCTATGGTGATCAGAGACATCTTGTTACCATGGCCCAATGGCTCCGTAGTTCAATGGATAGAACGATCGCCTCCTAAAAATTGGGTCACCAGAAGGGAAACCACTGGTGAGAAGCAGTCAAATTCGGGGAAACCTGCACTTAGAAATGGCATTGGTCATTCCTAAGCATGGCAATCCCGAGCCAAGCCAGGCGCACCTCCGGCGTTTGGAAGGTGTAGAGACTTGACGGATGCAACCTAACGCGCATATCGCGCCACGGTTATGAGAAAGTCCAGACCACAAACGCCGCAAGGCGGCTGTGAAAGCAGTAGCGGGTATGAAGCGATAGATACAGGTTCGACTCCTGTCGGGGCTACCAACCCACTCCATCGGCTAATCCTTGCCTTACTTGCCTTAAAAGAACCCATGGAAAACCTTCCGTTTTTCGCAAAAACCAAGTCAACCATTAATAATCAATCGCGGGCAACGCGAGCTCTGTGAAACTACTCGATCGAGAGCCCCAATATCAACGGGTCCTCACCCTGAAACGATCGGTTTACAACCCCATAAGTCAAATGTTATTCATCGGATAACAGATACCGTTGGTCGGTAGGTAAGCGTCAAAACTTCCCGCCTTTGATACCTTTTCACTCATGGGCGGCGCATTTGACACAGACACGTAAACTTCCTTCGGATGCTCGAGGGGTACTCAACCTTGGTCGAGGTTTCTTCAATCACAGGCATTTCAGCCAACTATCTGTCTCAGTTAAAAGGTGGAAAGCGAATTGGTCATGTCACGGCGCGCCGCCTCGAGCAAGGCATGGGGCTTCAGTCTGGCTGGCTTGACCTTGACCATACCGAAAACACAACAATTACTTTAAGTGAACACGAACTTGGACATCAGTCTCTAAAGCTTGGCCTTTCAGCTAGGATGCGTCTGCTAAAAGAGCTGGCCGCATCGCTCCCAAATTAACCCCCCTTTTAAGAAGCAGCTGCAGATACCGACATGACAAAAAAAAGCCTGTGGATAATCTTTAATCGTGAAACGGGATTGATCGTCGAACGGTTTGGTCGGCATGGCTCCAAAGCCGCGGCCCAGGTGATGCTTGAGGAGTATTTGGACGCATTCGCTGTGGACGTGCGAGACACCTTCGAGGTTAGACAACAGCCCGCCCTTGATGAGACTGAATGCACCCCCGTCATCTGAGCAAATCAATCGACTCCACTTGCACCAAACAGGTGTGCGCACTCGGCCCTTGAGCCAACCTTGATGTGCCCTTGTCCCGAGTCAGTACGTTTGGGTTACCATTCTGCTCTACACCGCTCTCCGGACACGGCTTAAACCAAGCTCCAGTGGGCAAGGTTACCGTGTCTTTACGTTGCTTCGCATTGAGAGATAACCCGGCTAAACAAGCACCACGCTCATTAAAGACACGCACCAAAGCCCCTGCCTTGAGTTGGCGATCTGCTGCCGCATCGGGATGCATCGTCAACACTTCACGACCGTCAACCTTTCCATCTTGACTGTACTTACTTTGATCGTACTGGCTGTGTAGACGCCGCTTAGGCTGAGGTGACAGCAAGTGCAATGGATATCGAGTGCGATCCGTTTCTTTCCATTCCTTCGGCTCAAGCCAACTTGCTTGACCCGGGCAATCGTCGTAACCAAACTCAGCAATTGTTGCAGAGTAGAGCTCAAGCTTACCCGATGGCGTCTCTAGCGGTGACCGCTCTGGATTCTCGCGAAAGTTTGCCATCCAGTCTCTGACTCGAGGCTCTTCGGGCAATCGATACATGCCGTTGGATTCAAATTCCTCAAATGTCGGCAGATGAAAGCCTTGCTGTGCAGCCAAGGATTGCGAACGCTCCCACATGTCTTTCAGCCACTCGCGTTCACTTTTGTTTTCCGTAAACGCCTCGGCGAAACCCAACATTCCAGCCAGGCCCGTGAATATGTCATGGTCTGATCGTGCGTCGTGTTGAGGTGGAAGCGCCGGCTGCATGTAGTGAGCGTAAGGGTCGTGACTGGAAGCGCAAATATCCGAGCGTTCCAGCGACGTGGTCGCAGGAAACACAATGTCTGCCCACTGAGCCACGGGGGTCCACCACGGCTCGTTCACGATCACCGTGTCCGGCTTGCGCCAAGCGTCTACCAGTCGGTTTAAATCTTGATGGTGATGGAATGGATTTCCTCCGGCCCAGTAAATCAGCTTGGTATCCGGATAAACGATGTCGCGACCGTCGTATTCCACTGTGGCGCCGGGGTTGAGCAACATATCTGCAATACGCGCTACTGGAATGGAAAACCCTGCTGGGTTCCTCCCCTTGGGCAGCGTTGCCCAATTGAAACGCTTGTAATTCGTGCCAACAAAGGCCTCTGCACTGTAACCAAAGCCAAACCCGCCTCCAGGCATTCCGATCTGCCCAAGCATGGCGGCCAGCGTGCACAACATCCAATAAGGTTGCTCGCCGTGATCACCGCGCTGTAACGACCAAGCTGCGGTCAAAAACGTGCGCTTCTGCGCCATCTTTCTTGCTAACGCCCCGATATCCTTCGCGTCCACGCCACAGATGGCGGAGGCCCAATCAGGCGATTTTGCAATTCCGTCGCTTAATCCCAGCACATAGTCTTTTACTTTGGGATACCCAACGCAGTGGCTCTGCAGAAAATCGTGAGCCGCCAAGCCCTCCGTTTCCAGAACGTAGGCCAAACCCAACATGAGCGCGACGTCAGTGCCCGGTATGGGTGCCAACCACGTTGGCTGTAATTGCGAATCGATGTCTTGAGCAATTGGCGAAATATTGACGAATTCTGCGCCTGCCTGGCGCGCGCGAGCCAGATCCAAGCCGGTGCGATGCTCAGTAACCCCGCCGTAGGCCACTTGGGCATTTCTTGAGGGCAAACCACCAAAGGCTACAAACAGCTCTGTATGCGCAACCACGCTTTCAAGGGTCGTTTGCTGCAACTCCATCTGCGGCCAGGGGGCAATGATGTGAGGCAGGATGACCTGAGCTGCGGCGGTACTGTAGGAATTCATGGCACGGGTGCAGCCGCCCATCAAATTGATAAAACGATGCAGCTGAGATTGGGCATGATGAAAACGACCGGCACTGGCCCAGCCATAAGAACCGCCAAAAATAGCCGTATTGCCGTGTTCATTCGCGACACGCTTAAGCTCATTGGCCGCTATTTCCAGCGCCTCGTCCCAGGGCACATCGTGGAATTCGTCCGCCCCGCGACGATCACGCCCCCGATCTGGTTTCTCGAGCCAACCCTTGCGAATGGCCGGGCGTCGGACGCGCGAGCCGTGCTGCACACCATCCAGCAATACCTGTCCGATATCGGATACCTCAGGGTCTTCGTCGATACCTTTGACGTCAACAATGCGGCCGTTGTCAACGCCAACGTCGTAGACCCCCCACTGACTGGCATTTCGATAATACTTCACGAGCCGAACCGATAACGCAATTTAACGGCGAACTGTTCAGCGAATGGATCGTCAAACGTTGAGGATAGGAGTTCATCAAATGCTTCCCGGGGCACCTCCCGATTACCATTCAGCGTGTAAACGACGAACAAGTCTGACAACGGCGCAATCTCCCAGCGATAGCGGGCCTGCAGAGAGACATTCGATATCGCAAAGTCATCGCTGCGAGCAACGCTATCATCCATTGGTGTTAGCTCAGCGCCATCCACCTGCAGCTGATAGTTACGCTGTTGGCTCGCCCGAATCCCGACCCATTGAGCCGTCAACTTAAACTGGTGCTTAGCGCTTGCGAAATACTCCATTCGCACCTCCGGACGCCACTCCTCAGCATTGAAGGTAGCGAAATTAATGTCGTCACGCCACAGCAGCCAGCCGGTTCGATTCACGTACCGTAACGTCGCAATGAGACTCAAACTGTCTTGAGGGCGCCAGGTTACACCCAAGGTTGGAGAAAAATTCCTGCCGCCTAACTTTTCCGTTTCTTCGCGGAGTTTTACCTCGTAGCTAAGCGCCTTGGCTCGGTCCGAGCGGTAACGTACTTCGAATCGATTGCGATCGCCAAACCGATAGGTGCCGTTATCTCGGCTATCCAAATCTTCGTCACGGGCAGGAAAATAGGCAGCGCCAATACGAATCTGATGTCGATTCAGTAAATCCACTTCTGCATCCATGCCGATCCCTTTACGCACATAGGCACCGGCGGTGTTCCGCTCCCATCGAAACCAGGAGGACAAGTAGCGTTTTCGATAACGCAGAGAGTCCGAGCGGGTTACTTCATACCGTCCGTTAGCCCCTCGTAAGTCGTTTCGCTTCAAGAAACCTAAATCATTGATATCGAGATCTTTGTCGTAGTGCGAGTACCCCAGATGCAAACGACGGCCTTGGCCAAAGTTTCTTCGAATGTCAGCGAAACCACCAAAACCGTCATCTTGATCATCCGCACTGGAAAATAAAAACTGACCGTCGATTTTCCATTCACCCTGCGCAGTCAAGTAGTGATAGTCCACACCGTGTGCTTGGGTGTCTTGCTCTGCGTGACGGGTTACAGCCGACAAGAAACCCAGAGCTTGATAGTCGCCGGTCTTACCCTTGTTTTCGTAGAGCAGACGAGCGACGCCGTAATCTGTGCCGAACTGAGAATAGCGAACACCCTCGGCTTCGTAGACCGCATCGTCTTCCGAAGCTCCAAGAAGGCCGTAACGAAAACCGCCAATCGAGCCCACGGTTTTCAGCGCGCCAATCAATTCCACAGGCTTTTGCCGTTCCAAATCACTGAATTCCACATCGTCGGGCGTGTCAGGCTCCCGACCGATGCCGCCAATACGTCGTGTGTTCAATAGGGTCGTCGGATCACCGCCCTCAGCCCTTGGCGTCGCGGTGAACACCTCAATACCCTCCAAGAAAAACAGCCGTTTTTCGGGAAAGAAGGTTTCAAACGCGCCAAGATTCACCACCACATCATCGCTTTCTACAGCGCCAAAATCTGGCTTTATGGCAGCCGTTGCCTGAAAGTTCGTCGACGGCCGCCAAAACACATCCGCCCCCACGTTTTGTGTGGTGTCGCTTTCCAGCAGATCCATTACAGAGGACACGTAGGGAAAAAAGCTCCACTGCTGTTGCGGCGCCACCCCCTCCAGTTCCCAAGGTTGCATCGCGGACATATACAACGGTTCACTGCGCGGCAAGGCCGGCAGCCCCCAGCTCTCATCCAGAGAAGCCACGGTGCGCGAAAAAGCCACGTTAATCATGCGCTGGCTACCGCTCTGAGGCATGGCAACCTGAGACCAAGGCAGAAAAAGTTCCGCGCTCCAGCCCTTTTCGGTGATCGCAGTGCCCGAATACCAGGCACCGTCCCAATCGCTGCTAAATTGGCGCTCGGGCAACACGGTGCCATCGGACTGACTACCGCCCAGGGCAACATTCATCCAATAGCCGTAACGGCCCTCACCCGAGGTATCCAAGGTGACGCCAAACGCATCACGATTTACTCGCCGCCCATCCCGGCCAGACAAGCGCCGCACCAGCTCAGCGCGTGGCTGCTCCATATCCACCGCCACATACAAACCGCGCTTGGTATAGAACGCTTTAACCACCGTCTCATACACGGGCTTAGCCAACGTTTCTGGGTCTGACACCAAAAAACCATCGGCACCGGCATGCGTCTGCCAAATATCCTCGTCTAGAAAACCATTGACCTCAATATCAACCTGTCCCTGATCCCTGCGAGTAAGGGTGACTGGCGTATCTCGAGAAAAGGTAACGACGTTAAGTGAGGTTGATTCGTTGTGAATCGTGTCGGGTGAAAGAGTGGCTGAAGAAGGAGGTATGTTGGGGCGCGTCTGGTTTAGAGAAAAAACGAAGTTTATCGGTTCCAACGGAGGCGCTCTCGCTTCGCGCTGGAGTTTATTCAACTGATAACCTTGCGGTGCCGTATCGAGGATTTCTGGCAGCGGCTCTTGGACAGGCTCAACCGCTTCAGGCTGAAGCGTATCTTCCGGACCAAAATCGAGGTCGTTCTCATAGTCGAGACCCGTGTCCCAATAACGATCGAACTCAAGGGACTCAAGCTCTGTTGACGTGTCAAAATTCCACGCTCGCTGATCAGCTATCCTCGTGCCCTCGGCCTGCCAAATCCAACCGCTGCTGAGGCCGGCCATACCCAGTAAAGCCTGAGCGTCCTTGGCCTGATTTTGCGTCCCATAGGGTCCTGCAACGATCCTAAAGAAATAGCCTTTGTCAGTGGATGCACCCCGCACGTTCAATGACGCTTCAATTTGCTTTTGGGCGTTGACCAAGGCGGATTCGGCGCTGTCACGATTTTTAACACTGGCGATCGACACCCAATACTCTGCCATCGCAACAACCGGCGCAAAGGCACTGAGCAGAAAGAGGATGAGACCAGAAAATTTCATAGGATGCCGCCAAAAAACGAGGACCGATGTTACCAGCCGTCGAAGCAAATCGCTAATCAGCCGCCGACAAGCATGATCATCAAACCTGCCGCTACCGCTGAGCCAATGACGCCGGCCACGTTCGGCCCCATCGCATGCATCAACAGGTAATTCTGCGGATTGGACTCCAACCCAACCTTGTTAACCACTCGAGCAGCCATTGGCACAGCACTGACGCCTGCCGCGCCAATGAGCGGATTAATGGGTGT
>JAACDS010000114.1 GCA_009936895.1 Pseudomonadota bacterium | reverse complement strand
TGAGGGTGATCGGCGTATCGTTTGGCGGCATGGTGGCGCAGGAGTTGGCCATACGCAATCCCCACAAAGTTCGCTCGCTGGTATTGGCCTGTACGTCTTCTGGCGGTGCCGGCCAGCCGTCTTATCCGCTCCATGAACTGGAAGCGTTAGAGACTTTTGAAAGAATTCGCCGCAATCTGCAAATCACTGATACGCGACGCACCGATGAGTGGATTGCTGACAACCCCGAGAACTGGCAAAAGCTGGAGCAACTGTCTCTTGCATCTAGGCGGCCTGACCGTGACGAGGAGGGTGCATGGAAGCAGCTTGCTGCGCGGAAGCGACACGACACCTATGATCGGTTGGACAAGTTAACCATGCCGGTATTGCTGACCGGCGGCCGCTACGATGGTATCGCGCCGCCGGAGAATATGCGCGCTCTGTACGACTCGCTGCCAAAAGCCGAACTCCGTCTTTACGACGGAGGGCATTTGTTTTTTCTGCAGGATAAGCGAGCCTATCCGGACATGATTGACTGGCTGCTCGCTCACTAGCCCGCAGAGTCCCCCGCTAGCTGGTCAACAGCACTGCCGCGCATCCCGCGTATGCGCTGTGCAAACCCCTTGATCTGATGGGGGATCGCCAGCATGGCCGGGGTGGTAACCAATGTCAGCAGAGTGGCAAAAGTCAGACCCGAAACGATGGCCTGTGATAGCGGCACCCAAAAACTGGATAGCATGCTGCCGTATTCAATGGTTCGGTTAATCAGATCGATGCTCAAGTTGCTCGCTAAAGGTAGTAATCCAAACACGGTGGTAATTGTTGTGAGCATGACGGGCCGCAAGCGCTGTGCGCCGGTGCGTACGATGATATCCACGTAGTGCATGTCTGGGTTTTTGTCGCGAATCTCGTTGTAGGTGTCGATCAACACGATGTTGTTGTTCACCACAATACCGGCCAAGGCCACCACGCCTACGCCCGTTAGGATAGCGCTGAACGGATTGCCAGTAATTAGAAGCCCAATCAGAACCCCAGCAGTAGATAGAACAACGGCAAACAAAATTAGGGAGCTTTGATAGAAGCTGTTGAATTGGGTAACCAACAGTACAAACATGAGCAACAAGGACATGCCAAAGGCTACGCCTACGAAGGCGAGGGACTCCGCTTGTTCCTCGTTTGCACCTCGGAATTCAATACGAAGTTCTGGGGGCCAGTCTTGGGTGTCGATCCATGCCTGTATTTCTTTGACCTTGGTGTCCGCAAGCACATCAGGCGCGACGTTGGCCAGAATCATCATGATGGGCGTGCCATTGACCCGCTGTAACGCATCAACATTATTCGAGGGTGTGACGGTGACAAAGTTCGCCAACGGCACAAGGCCATCTGGCGTCACGATTTGCAGCTCGTCGAGGGCCATGACACCTCTTTGTTCGGAGGGGTAGCGCACGCGAATGTCAACGGCATGTTCCGATCGATCGGGACGGTACTCGCCAACCTTGATCCCGTTGGTGAGGAGCTGGATAGCGACTCCCACCTGAGTGACGTCAACGCCATAGATGGCGGCCTGGGCGCGATCCACTTCGATTTTGAACTCGACACCAGGCAGCGCGCGGGTGTCATCGATGTCTCGAATATCCTCTACATTGCTATTGAGATGCTCGATGATTTTAGTAACCGCAGGTTCGATGACGGATCGATTGTGTGAGGACAGTTCTATTTGCAGGTCTTTACCGGTGGGTGGGCCCATATCCATAGGCTGCAGTTCCACTTGTACACCAACAATGTCGCTTGTCATAGCCCTCACTTCCTCCAGTACGGTCTCCGAATCCATGCGTCTGTCAGACCGATCGTAGAGTTCAAGAAAGACCGACCCCACTCGATCGGTGCCCCCATCCCGGCTGGGGCGTCCTGACAATTGGGTATAGGCGTTTACATGGGCAATGCCTTCGACTTGCAGGATGCGCTGCTCCACTTCGTTCAGCAATGCGTTGGTTTCATCAACGCTGAGATTGCCGCGAGCACGAAGATTGAGCATGGCAAATTTGTTTTCGCCGTCCGAGAAGTAAATGAGGCCGCCGCCGTATTGACCGTAAGCCCAGAAGGTGGAAATCAATATCGCAATGGTGCCCAACATGGTCACGAAGGCGTAGCGGGTGGCGAAACTGAGTACACGGGCATAGAACCCGGTAATGGATTTTAGCGTTCTCGGGTCGCCGTTCTCCAACACCTTGAGTTTGTGCTGCGCGCGCTCGTTGGTGCTACCGGCCTTGCCGAATATTGAGCCGATGACCGGACCGAAGATTAGGGCATACAGCAGGCTGCCAGACAGAACGGTGAAGACGGTAACTGGCAAAAACCGCATGAACTTGCCAGAAATTCCCGGCCAAAACATCAATGGCAAGAACGCTGCAAGGGTAGTCGCGATTGAGGCAGTAACTGGCCAAAACATGCGTTGGGATGCCATCACATAGGCATGATGCGGGTTATAACCCTCGGTCATTTTTCGATCGGCGTACTCGGTGACGACGATGGCACCATCGATGAGCATGCCTAAGCCCAGCAACATGCCAAACATCACCATAAAGTTGAACGAATAGCCCAGCAGGTAAATAAAGATGAGGGAGAACAAAAAGGAGGCTGGAATACCGAGTCCCACGATGATGCCGCTGCGCAGACCCATTGCGGCGACGACGATGATCATCACCAGACCCAAGGCCGTTACAATATTTCCCTCGAGCTCGACGACTTGGCTTTGAGCGTAGGGCGCTTGGTCTTGAGAATAGATAAGGCTTACTTTTGCGGGGAGCCGGGATCGGAACTGCTCTGCGACGCGTTTGGCGTTGGCGATAGCATCTAAAACATTGTAGTTGGCGCGTTTCACGATTTGCAGGCTGATGGTGTTGCGGCCATCCACTCGAGCGTAGCTGGTGCGGTCTTTGAAGGTGCGGCGCACCTGAGCCACGTCGCCAATGGTAATAACCGTATCCCCTGACGTTTTAACCGGGATGTTGAGCACATCTTCAGGGTTTTCAATGATGCTGGGGACTTTGACCGAAAAGCGCCCTTCCCCGTTATCTAGGCTTCCTGCTGGAATCAGGCGGTTGTTGTTGACGATGCTGCTGATGATTTGATTTGTGGACAGTTGATACGTCTCTAAGACGTTGGGATCAATGACCGCCTCCATGAGCTCTTCGCGTTGTCCGGTCATGTCAGCGGATAAAATACCGTCTTGGGCCTCAATTTCATCTCGCAGATCCAAGGCGATGTTGTAGAGCATTCGCTCAGGCACATCGCCAATAAGGTTGATTTGCAGGATCGGAAAATTCGAGGTGGACTGTTCCTGCACCAGGGGTTCTTCGGCGTCGGAAGGAAACTCCACCTTGGCCCGATCAACCGCCTCCCGTGTGTCTAACAACGCTTGGTCCAAATCAAAATCCGGATCGAACTCCACCATGACCGTGCCAGCATTTTCTGCTGCGAAGCTGTTGATTTCTTCGATCCCCTCTACCTGACGGAGCTCGATTTCCAAAGGCATGACTAGCAAACGCTCGGCGTCCTCGGGCGATATACCTTCGTGAACCACCGTAATCACGAAGAACGGCACATCGATTTCGGGGTCGCCCTCAACTGGGATCGCGACCCGTGCAATCGAGCCAGCGAGTAAGATCATGAACAGTAAAAGAAGGGTGGTGCGTGAGCGCGAGATAATGGCGGCTAGAGCATTCATTACAATGAGTGTCCTGTGTGTGGTTGGCCGATTAACCTCGACCATCCGTTATGGTTGAGGAAGCGGCCTGTCTAAGCGTTTAGCTGCCGGCTAGGGTCAGGCTGGAAGCAGATGATGTCGCTAGGGACGTGTTGACGAGAACCGGGTCGACGCGTTCGCCGCTGACGACCAGCTCTTGGCCAACGGTAATGATTTTGGTTTCGTTTGGCAGGCCAGTTACCCAGACACCGTCGCTGTCCTCGGCAATGACATCGACTGTATAAAATTCCACTCGGTTGTCGTCGTTGACGACGCGAACGCCGTAGCCTCCGTTGTCATCCAAACTGAACAATGCGGGTGATACTTTTTGCGCCAATGCTTGGGCGATTGGGATGCGGATTTGTGCGGTTAAGCCGGAACGCAAGGTGCCGTCGGCATTGTCCAGCTCGACTTCAATCGCGTAGGTGCGTGTTTTGGGATCGTCTTGCTGGCCGACAAAGGTAATCGGGCCGCGAACTTCGGTCTTGTCGCCAAACGAGCCGATAGCTTCCATACCGGGGTTGACTCGTTGCACAAGTCGCTCTCCAACGCGTCCAACCATTAACATCGGATTCATATCGACCAAGGTTGCACAGGGCGCACCGGGTTGTACGTAGTCACCGATCTCAAGGTTTACATCCTCGATGAATCCCGCGAATGGCGCGCG
>JAACDS010000113.1 GCA_009936895.1 Pseudomonadota bacterium | reverse complement strand
TTCGAACTTGATCCGCTCGCTGTTGAGTTCGCGAAAACGGGTTGCGATCGCTTGCTGTTGGCGCTGAAGTTCCGCCATTTGATCGGTAATCGCTCGAGTCGTGAGGTCCAGCTGACCCATAAAACGCCGCAACTGTGTGGACTGCTGCAAGTCCTCTTGACTGTTTTCTGCCGCCTTTAACTGCGAGATATACTCCTGCTTCATGTAGCGGATTTTTTCCTGCTCGGCACATAAATCACTGTGCTGGGTGCGCACTTGCACGAGTGCACGCTGAACTTCGCCGGCTTCCTTGCCCACGCCATCCGCCATAGATTTCCATCGCTGGATGGATGCCTTTAATGCACTAGACACGAATACTCTCCCGAAGCTGGGCGACTGCGGCCTCAAAGGTAACCAATTCGTCCATGGGTTGGCGCAAAAATTCCTCCATCACACCCCGCAGCGCGATCGCGCGATCGAGATCCGGATTGGTCCCCATTTCGTATGCCCCCACCTGTATCAGATCAATGTTCTGCTGATACAAGGTCCAAAGCCTGCGAAACAGATTCGCCGAGTTCAGGTCATCGGTATCGGCCAAGGCGGGCATCAGGCGCGAAATCGAACCCGCTAAATCAATGGCGGGGTAGTGGGCCGCATCGGCAAGCGCACGACTCAAGACCACCTGACCATCTAAGGAGGCTCTTGCCAGATCCACTACGGGATCCTGAAGATCGTCCCCTTCAGCCAGCAATGTGTAGAGGGCTGTAATGCTGCCCTCGCCGGGCCTGCCGGTGCCCGTTCGTTCGATTAAGTTCGGCAATCAGCTAAAGACTGACGGCGGATAGCCCTTTGATGTCGGGGGCTCCCCAATGGCTAGACCGATCTCTCGCTGGGCATGGGCCACTCGAGACATACTGTCTACCAAAAGCAGGACATCCTTGCCCTTGGCGCGAAAATGTTCGGCATACAGATGTGCCAGATTCGTGGCACGAATTCGCAATAAAGGCGAGTTATCTGCAGGTGCCGCCACGACAACCGCATGCCCCATACCCTCTTCGCCCAAGATTTGTTCAATGAATTCTTTGACTTCCCGCCCGCGCTCGCCGATCAGACCGATCACGACCACATCCGCTGAAGTAAATTTGGTGAGCATGCCCAACAAAACGCTTTTGCCCACACCGGACCCCGCAATGAGACCCAGTCGTTGTCCGCATCCGACCGTCAGCATGGCGTTGATCGCCTTCACACCAACATCAAGCACACGATCAATGGGCTGACGCTGCATCGGGTTGATCGGGTTTCCCTGCAGGCCTTGGCTTTCGCTGCATTTGATCGGAGCTAAACCGTCCAAGGGTTCGCCTAAGGCATCAACAACTCGGCCGAGCAGGCTGTCACCAACCATGGCGCTGTCGGAGTCCGAGAGCAAAAACACCTTGGCACCCGCATGCAGGCCGGACGCTTCCCACAGCGGCATCATAAAAATCGTGCCGCTTTGAAAGCCAACAACCTGGGCATCGACATAGGAAGCTCTGTCGTTCTGGACCGGTCGCGCCCCAGAACTTTTGAGGATGCGACATATCGCGCCCACGGTTGCCGTGATGCCGCGGGCTTCGATCGTGAGACCCACAATCCGGGTCAGCACCCCGTAGCGCCGCGGCTTAGGCGCCTGAAGCCGCCCAACGGTGTGGGTCACATGTGTGTGGAAGTCCGCCATCTGACTGACTAGGGTGGCCATTATTCGTCTTCTGGCCGCTGAAAAAAGATATCGTCCACGTCCGAATATTCGCCTTGAATGATCGCGCCCTGTTTATCGATTTCGCGAACAACGGCTTCTTCGTCTGCAACGTGATCGTCTGTCGCAGCAAGAGCCAGTTCACCCGAATGCTCCTGCACTGGTGTGGAATTGGAAAACACTTGCTGTCCAAGCTCTGTCAACCGATGTTCAATGAGATCTTCAATACTGGAGTCTTGAATCGCCAACCGCACCGAGCCGGGCTGCAATGAGTCATCCCGCCGCAAGGTGTAGTCAGCGATTACCTGAGCCAGTTCTGGGCGCTGCAGCCGCTCGTACCAATCGTTAGATACGTGGATCACCAATTCACCAACTTGTAGGGGATCGATTTCCATCAACGATCGCTCAATGAACGCAGAGAGCGATGCGTCACTTAGGCTCAACTCGGTGCGGGCTATGTGTTCGGCCAGTGCCAAGGCCAACGTTTTGAGCGGATCGAATAAATCTTGGTGAGCAATCAAATGGCGTTGAGCGTCACTGATCAGTTCTCCGAGCGTGTCTCGTAGTTCAATCGAAAGCTGGGCGCCGGCGCTTTCGCCTTCCATTTCCAGCATTTGCTTCGCTTCTTGCTGACCCTGAGCCTGCCCTTCAGCGAAGGCTTGAGCCTTGGCGCGTTCAATCTCTGCGTCTTTTTCACTCAATTGCGTTGCAAGTCTGCTTTCCAGCTCAGCCATGCGCTCTAGATCTGCTTCCTTTGAGGGTTGTTCGGCACGTGGTTCGACAGGTGCTTCCCGCTCAAGTTCGATTTCGGCATCAGCCTCTGGCTGCCCTACGACCTGGCCAGATTCCGGGTCGAGTCCAACACCGAACGCTTTCGCGCCATTCACGCCAGTAAATCCGTCGTCACGTCCGTATTTGGGATTCGCCAGCAGTCGAGCATCTAGAAAATTTTTCCGCTCGCGCGCCGCCTTAAGTACGGGATCCGCGACAAACTGTTTCCGCTGCATTGTGCTAGACAAAACCACCACCATCCGCAGAAGCGAGAATAATTTCGCCTGCATCCTGCAGTTTGCGCGCCTGGCGTATGATATTGCGCTGGGCGTCTTCCGCGTCGGTCACTCGAACCATACCCATCATTTCCATTTCGTCCATGAACATGGCGCCCGCGCGCTGAGACATATTGGACAGGAATTTCTCGACCACTGGGTCTGGGGCTGCTTTCAGCGCGTAAGCCATTTGTTCTTGTTCCAGGGTGCGCATCAATACTTGGATGCTGCGGTTGTCCAAGTCCACCAAGTTATCAAAGTCAAACATGTTGTCTGCAATGCGCATCGCCAAGTCTTCGTCGTCGCCGCTGATATCGGACATAACGGTGGTTTCGATTTCTAGCTTGGTCTTGCCCATAATGTTCGCAGCCGCCTTCACGCCACCAACGGCAGCAGAAGACGTGGTTGTGGATTGCGCAAACTGTTTGGCCATAACCGATTCCAGTTCCGCCATCGCGTTAGGCTGCACCGTATCCAACAGGGCCACCCGCCGGATGACTTCCGGTCGAATCGCCGGCGGCAAGAAGGTCAGCACATCTGCTGCGGTCTCATCTTCTAGCACGGATAGGATAATTGCGATGACCTGAGGATGCTCGTCGCCGACCATGTCGCAGATGGAGCGTGGCGTCATCCAGGACAGTATTTCTAGTCCCTTACTGGATGAGCTTGGCAGGATACGGCTCAGTACCGAAGAGGCCCGTTCAGGCCCTAAGGCTCTGTTCAATACGCCTTCAATGTAGTCCGGTGACCCCAAGCCCAGGTTTGTTTGTTTTTTCAGTTCGGAAATAAACTCGTCCAACACCAAGTCGACGGCCTCTTGGCTGACGTCAGAGACCCCAACCATGGCCGATCCTAGCGCCTGAACTTCTTTCGGGTTCAGATACCCTACGATATCCGAGGCTTGTTGCTCACCCAACAACAGCATCAACAGCGCTGCCCGTTCGGTGGTCTTCAGTGACTCCATCTCAAGCGCCAATTCTGGCGACATGGGGAGACCGGTGTTTTGCTCTGCAGCGACTTCAGCCATGTTCTTTATCCGTTAACGGCGCGTTACGCCTTGATCATTCGTTTAATGCTGTTTGCTACCCGGCCAGGATCATCCGCGGCCAACATACGTAACACGGCAACTTTGTCATCGTAGCTGTTCGCCGTGTCGAGCATATCCAATGGAATAGAGGATTTCTTGGGCTTCAGCTTCGCTTTAATTTCTTCAAGGGTCTCTCCCTCACCAAGCCTGATCATTTGCAAGTCTTGATCCGACAGCTCTCCGTCCGCTGAGGCGAGTGGTATATCGAGATCATCATCTACCGGCATGTTAGCTCGAATGATCGGACGTGCCACAAAGACCAGGATCAGCAAAATCAGCACCAGACTCGATCCGTATTTGATCAGGTCCACAATGCTGGAGTCTTCCCACCAAGGGATACTTGGCACAACGTCGACCGGCACGGCAAAACTGGAGGGCACAACGGCCACGGTATCGCCTCGGCTCTCGCTGAAACCCACCACCCCTTTGACAACTTCAGTCAGACGCGCAAGCTCTTCGGGACTGATACCCGACACACCGTCTTCCGTTGGCGAAATGTAGGCGTCCTGATTGATGACCACGGCCACGGATACTCGATCGATACTACCTACCTGTTGTTTCACGTAGCGAATCTCGCGATCGATCTCATAGTTACGGGTGGTTGATGAACTGGAAACACCACTGGCACTCGATGCGGAACCCTCGGGCAAACTGCCCGATTGAGCGAAATCCGGAGCTGCGGGCGGTTCATTGGAAAAGCTACCCGGCAAACCCGATGCACCGATAGCCGATTCTTGCTCGTAGTCCAATGACTCAGAGCGAGTGCGCGGACCCAGCCCGGCCTTATCAAATTCCTCGTAGGTGGTTTCGACTTCGGTAAAATCCAGAGTCACGTCGACTTCGGATCGCACATTACCCATACCCACAATGGAGGCTAGAATTTGTTCAATACGCCGGTTGTAAGACATCTCTAACGATCGCTTATGTTCCGACTGTGCGGTGGTCAATGTCATCGCATTCTCACCTTCCGAATCCGTTAACAGCGCCCCGGTATTGTCTACGACAGACACATTTTCTGAAGGCAAATACGGCACGCTCGACGACACCAAATGAACGATGGCGCGAATCTGTGATTGCGTTACGACGCGGCCCGGGTGAGGAACGACCACTACCGACGCCTTGGCCGGTGTTTGATTTCGCACAAAAACACTCTGCTGGGGTTCGGCCAAGTGCACCCGAGCACCCCGAATCGTTGAAATTTCTGTAATGGATTTCGCGAGCTCTGTTTCCATGGCCGCCCGATAGCTTACCTGCTCCATAAATCGACTGGTGGTCATGGAGCCTTGCTCTAATAAATTTTCAAAGCCGCCAGCGGTTGCGCTACGCGGAATATCTTGAGAAGCCAGCAAAATGCGCGCCTCGTGATAGCGCTCGTCAGCTATCTGCAGTGCTCCCGTGTTCACGTCGATACGCGGTGCAAAACCCGCAGCGTCCAGGGCGTCTTTCGCTTGCTGGCGATCGGACTCAGACATGCCTGGATAAACCGACCGATAAGTTGGCGCGGAAACCCAAAGGTAAAATAAGATGCATATCGCCAGGGCAAGGGTGCCAATAACAAAGGGCAGAATTCTCTGGACGTCCGGGTTATTCAAAAAGTTCAGAGGACCGGCATCAATTGCTCCGTTGTCCCCGGAGTCCGGGCCGAGGTTATCCATTAAGCGTGCCGGGCTCCCTATCGGTGCCGCAGGCACATTGGCCGGAGCTGCCACGGCGCCTCCACCAGTGGGTGCCAAAGCCTGTTGGTTCGAATCTAGTGTTGCTTCTGCCATGGAATTCTCTTTAGTCCGCTTTCACAGGGTCAACAGCGATCGTTAGACCGGCATGTTCATAATGTCTTCGTATGCACGAATGAGCTTGTTTCGTACCTGGAGTGTTGCTTCAAAACCAATGGATGCCTTTTGCATGGAGAGCACGACATCGGGGAGAGGCACGTCTTCACCGCGCTCATAAGCGTTCTTTAACGCCGCGCTGGTTTGCTGAGTGTCGTTCACATCATTGATCGCGTCGGTCATATAGGTCGCAAAGTTTCCCTTGCTTGGTTCATTGACCTGACCGATACCGCCAACGCCCGGAGTATCGCTGCGAATCAAGTCCGCCCGACTGCTCGGTTCACCTTGATGGGCACGAATCTGACCTAACAGATCAGCGACCTGATTTTGATAGTGGGTATTTACACTACTCATGGTTTACGCTGAGCGCCGCTTAGGGATCTGGATGCCGCGTTCGCGCATCCGCGCAATTTTGTACCTCAGCGTGCGCTGACTGATGCCCAGCATATCGGCTGCTTCCTGACGTGTACGCGTGTTCTTTATGGTGTCAACAATGATGCGGAATTCGTTAGCATCCATTGCGCCCTGCAGACCTGAGGCGCTATCGCCTCCTTCATCTGCGGATTCGTCAAAGGCATTTGGCGCGCCCAAGTGAGCGGTAAACGGATTCGTTGCCACACCCTGGGCATCGCGCCACCGCTCACGTTGCACGCTGGCCGGCTCAAAGGCATGAACGTTGTCCATGGGAACCGGCTCCCGAGCGTAAAGCTCGTGATCTGCGGGTTCATCGAAGACCAAGTGACTGCCTGCAATCACACCGTCGTTGCTCAGCACGATGGCGCGCTGAACCACGTTTTCAAGTTCTCGAACATTGCCCGGCCAGGTGTAAGCCAGAAGCTTCGCCGCCGCCTCGGGCGATAACTGGAGCATGCGGTCTTCGCGACCGTGCTTAACCAAAAAGTAATTGGCCAAGGGCAGGATGTCGGCCAAGCGGGCGGATAAACCCGGCACGTTGATCCGAACGGTACTTACCCTGAAATACAGGTCTTCGCGGAAATAGCCGGCACGAATGCCTGCGCGCAAATCTCGATTTGTTGCCGCGACAATCCGCACGTCGACTCGCTGAGTTTCTGAGCTACCAACCGGCAGCACTTCCTTTTCCTGAATGGCGCGAAGCAGTTTAGCCTGCAGCGGCAGCGTGAGTTCGCCAATTTCGTCGAGAAACAGCGTGCCGCCTTGCGCTTGAGTAAAGAATCCTTCGGTACTGCGAGTTGCCCCGGTAAAGGCGCCCTTGGCGTGTCCGAACAGCAGACTTTCGGCCAAGGCCTCAGGTAACGCTGCACAATTCACCGGCACAAAGGGGCCATCTCGTCGCGGCGAAAAATCATGCGTTAACCGGGCCAAGACCTCCTTGCCCGAACCCGTGGGTCCGCACATCAGCGCGGTGACCTCCGCCGCTCCGACTCGCTCGACCAATGCCAGCAGATGCTGGCTGGTTTCATCAACAAAGACATAAGAATCGTTCTTGAGTAAGCGCAGCTTTGCCAGACCAGCAATTTTTTCCCATTTGGCTTGCTGATCCGACCCGTCTGCGATGACATCATCGACCCCACACTTAATGGCTTCGACAGTGCTTTCTAAGTCCAATGGATCAACCCGAAGCACCAAGTAAATCTTCGCACCGTAGTGCTGCTTCAGGGTTCGAATCATTTGAATATCTGGTAGCTCGCGCCGGTGCATGCACAGTACACAGGGCCCGAAACCATTGCTTTCGACGTACTGAGCGACCGCTGCAGCCCCCATTGACCGAGGGCTAAATCCTGCTCGGGTCAAAATCCCCATCACATTGGCGTCCATTGGCGAGGATTCATCCCAAATCAGGTCTATCGGGTGTTCTTGATACATAGTCTTCACATCGCAGTAGTTCTTGATGCAGACTAGGAAGCAAAAGGTGTGCCAGATTTTATTATCAACAAAATCAATGATTTAGAGGTCAGTGGCGGTTTTTTGCCACCCCAACGCCCAAGGGTTGCCGGTACGGCGGCCAGGGCTGTCGTCTTTTTGACAGTCTGCATTTGTCGCAACAGCGACATGCCTTGCTGCCAGCGTTGGCAGAATAAGAGGTTCGTTGGCCCCGAGCTAGGCCGCGTGCATATTCAGATTGTATTTCTTAATCCGTTCAATCAGCGTCGTTCGCTGCATACGCAGTAGCTTGGCACACCGGGAGACGTTGCCGTCAGACTCTTGCAAGGCGCGCTCAATAAGGTCTTGTTCGATATCGCTGAGCATGCCCTTTAACGATTGCCCGCGCTGGCGGAAATCCTCAAAACCCTGAGCATGCATGACAATAGACTCCACATCGCTCTCCGGCTCTACTGCCATACCATCACTGCCAGCCTCTGAATCGTCCTGCATCATCAGGTCAAACAGCGAGCCTTGGTCGCTGTCTGGCGTTTCTGTGATCAACTCAGCCATACCCGCAGGCAACATCGAGGGTGCCACATGATTCATATGTAAGGTTTGGCCCGGGTAAAGCACCGACAGTCGGTGGATCATATTGGATAATTCACGGACATTGCCGGGCCAGTCGTAACGCTGCATCACTTCCAGAAAACCATCAGTGAAAGCAATCGACGGGTTGTCTTCACTGGCAAAGTGCTTGGCGAAGTGCCGAATGAGTGCCGGTACTTCGTCACGCCGACTGCGCAGAGGTTGCACCTGCAACGGTACGACGTTGAGCCGGTAATACAGGTCAGCACGAAACCGTCCGGCCTTAATTTCATCTTCCAGCACCCGGTGCGTTGCGGCGACCACCCGAATATCGACGCTTTGGGACTGATTCGACCCCACGGGCAAAACCATCTTTTCCTGTAAAACCCGCAACAGTTTGACCTGCATGCTCATGGGCATGTCGCCGATCTCGTCGAGAAACAGCGTACCGCCATCTGCCGCGGCCACCTTGCCTGTGTGGTCGGCAATCGCGCCGGTGAAAGCTCCCTTTTTATGACCGAAGAGTTCGCTCTCCATGAGCTCTGCGGGAATCGCGCCACAATTCACGGCAATGAAGGCCTGACCGGATCGATCGGACTGGTCATGAATCGCCTGAGCGACCAATTCCTTACCCGCGCCACTTTCGCCATTGATCAATACACTCGCCGCCGTCGGGGCAATGGAACGGATCAGCTGTAACAACTGTCGTGTGTGTGCGCTTTCTCCAACAATGGACTGTGTCACTTAGAAGGACCGTATACCTCGGTTCATCAACTTTAGCGCAACGAATTTCGCTTGGCGACATTAGCGTCGCTGGGGCAAGGCGCTGCCACTGGGGTATTTGATCGGCACGTTGGTGCCGCCCCACCGCAACGCGCTACAGATCTCAGACCCCAATTCGTCGTCAACAAACGCTCCGAAACCCAGGAAAACGACGGTATTTGCCTGAAAACCGTCAAATACCGGTTTGGCACGTAAATTGCTTTCCAAATTAAGAGGTAAGTCGGTCAGCAATCCAAAACCCGGATTTGACTAATTGCTCAGGCGGCGCAAGATAGGCTCCGTGAACTTTTAACAAACTTTTGTCATCAAGAGCTCAAGATTTTCTGAGCATGACCGATTGACACGATGACAAGAAAAATTTTTCTACAGAAGATAATGCTTTATGGCCAGCATTGACTACGTTCAAGCCCTCGGCGCCGGAGCCGGTTTTGACACGAAAAAAATCGTGGAAGCGCTGGTGAACGCAGAAAGGGCACCGGCGGAAGCGCGAATTAAGTCCAGAATTGCGGAGTCCGAATCGAAGATCAGCGGCTTGGGCCAAGCGGTATCTGTTCTAAATGTCGTGAAAGACGCTGCATTGCGGCTCAATGACGCCAAAGACTTTCAGACATTTGCTGTCAGCAACAGCCAAACATCAGCCTTTAGTGCCACCTCCACCACATCCGCTCGCGCAGGCTCAAACAACATAACGGTCAGCCAGATCGCCCAAGAACAACGCAGCGTATCCAATGGTTTCGCGTCGGAGACAGCAGCCTTTACCGCTGAAAGCTTCACGCTATCGCTTTCGATAGGCTCGACGTCTGCGACGACTACAGAAATCACCGTTACCGATGCGAGCCTGCAAGGTACCGTCAGCGCGATCAACGCTGCGAATGTCGGCGTGACCGCAGAAATCGTGGATACCGGAGTGGCTGGCGATCGTTACCGCATTCAACTCATCGGAGAAACAGGGGCCGAACAAGCCTTCTCGCTCGCGTCCGATGACGATTCGATCAGCTTTTCGTCAGTTCAAGCTGCGACCGACGCTCAACTCAACGTCAATGGCATCGAATTTACCCGTTCGACCAATGTCATTGATGATGTTTTGACTGGCGTCTCACTGACAGTAAATACGATGACCGATGGTGCCGCTAATCTGAATATCAGCCAAGATAACTCTCAAGCGCGCGCCAATATCGTCGACTTTGTTGCGATCTATAATGAAGCACAGCGTCAGATGAAAGATCTCGCAAACTCTTCCATCGACGGTGCTTTGGCCGGCGACAGTATCTTTCGCTCATTAACGTCGTCGCTGAGAAACATCGTATTGGGCAGCTCATCCTCTGGCAGTGG
>JAACDS010000112.1 GCA_009936895.1 Pseudomonadota bacterium | reverse complement strand
TTGAACTGACGAACCGTTTGGTCAAAGTCGAAACACCCGCGCTCTTGGTATGGATAGACCTCAAGGGTGGAGACATTGTCCGAGTACAGTTACCGACCTATCCGGTGACGCTGGAAGAACCCGATACACCATTTTTATTAATGGACCAGAGTGCGGCTCGGACCTACATAGCGCAAAGTGCACTGATTGGCCCAGACGGCATCGATCGATCAGGAGAGCGTCCGCTGTACTCAGCGCCTAACGCAAGCGTGGTGCTGAACGATGGAGGTGACGTAACACTGCGAACCACTGTCGATGGTGCCAAAGTGACTAAGACGTTTGTATTTGAAGCTGATAGTCACTTGATTGATGTGCGCTATGACGTGACCAATGTGGACCAGCAGCCCAAAACTATGCGCATGCTTTCTCAAATAAAGCGTGATCGCTTACCACCATCAACAGATGAAACTGTACCCTTAGCCCCTTCTCCTTACTTAGGCGGTGCGGTAACCACAGAAGAAAACAACTATGAGAAGATCGATTTCGATGACATCGATGAAGGCAGTTTTCAGGCGACGACCATTGGTGGTTGGGTGGCATTTTTACAGCACTATTTTCTGACAGCGTGGGTCGCACCGGAAAACCAAGCAACGTCCTATCACGCTCGCAAAACATCCGACGGCTATTACCTCTTTGGATTCACGGGTCAAAGTCAAACCATCGGCAGTGGTCAGACGGGCACCTGGACCGCGAGGTTCTACGCCGGCCCTAAAGACCAAGTTGAGCTGGAAAAAATAGCCCCACATCTGAACCTGACTGTGGATTATGGTTTTCTTTGGTGGATCGCCATACCGCTGTTTAAAGCGTTGACGTTTTTCCACGACATCGTCGGTAACTGGGGCTTGGCCATTATTTTGCTCACACTTTCAGTTAAGGCTTTGTTGGCTGGGTTCTCCGCCAAGGGATACCGATCCATGGCGAATATGCGTCGTGTAGCACCCGCCATGAAACGGCTACAAGAACGCTACTCAAATGATCGCGAAAAACTTTCCAAAGAAATGATGGCTCTGTATCAAAAGGAAGGAGCGAATCCGTTGGGCAGTTGTTTGCCCATGCTGCTGCCGATGCCGGTTTTTCTCGCTCTCTACTGGGTGCTACTCGAATCCGTCGAGCTGCGTCAGGCACCGTTTATCTTCTGGATTAACGACTTGGCAGCTATGGACCCTTACTTCATTTTACCGCTGTTGATGGGAGCGAGTACGTACTTGATGCAAGCTCTGAACCCACAGGTCGGGGACCCAATGCAGGTGCGCGTGATGAAATTAATGCCGATCATGTTCACCGTACTGTTTTTGTTTTTCCCAGCGGGCTTGGTCTTGTACTGGTTGCTCAACAATTTGTTGTCACTGGCGGAACAGACCTATGTCTACCGGAAAGTAGAACAAGAACAGGCTGCCAAATCGAAATAGGCTGCGGATTTAAGCGACCAACCCCAACAGCATGGCTGCAACAGAGACAGACTTAATTTGTGCAATTGCCACGCCGCCAGGTGAGGGTGGCGTTGGCATCATCCGCTTGTCAGGGCCATCAGCCAAGGAGCTTGCGCAAACCCTAGTCGCCGTTGAGCTAACGCCACGCAGAGCTCATTACAGCCGCTTTATCGCGAATGATGAAACGCTAGACGATGGCATCGCTATCTGGTTTCCCGGCCCAAATTCGTTTACTGGCGAAGACATTGTAGAGCTTCAAGGTCACGGTGGACCGGTTGTTCAGCAAGCCCTACTGACTGCATTGTGCGAGCGAGGGGCGCGTTTGGCTCGACCGGGTGAATTCAGTGAAAGGGCCTTCCTGAACGGAAAGCTGGATCTTGTGCAAGCCGAAGCGATTGCAGATTTGATTGCCGCGAAATCCACCGCTGCGGCAAAAGCCGCGTTGTCGTCCTTTCAGGGCGTTTTTTCAGAAAAGGTGACCGCGCTGGCTGACCGATTAAAGCGCATGCGGGTAGAGATAGAGGCGGCGATCGATTTTCCTGATGAAGATATCGAGATATTGGAACAAGCACGGGTATATCAAACCCTAGCCAGCCTAATTGATGACACTACAACGTTGCTCGCTCAGGCAGAACAAGGCCGGAAACTCAGTCAAGGTATGACGGTAGCCTTGGTGGGCGAGCCCAATGTTGGTAAATCCAGTTTACTCAACGCTCTCTCCGGGGAGGAGGCAGCCATCGTCACTGAAATCCCGGGCACGACCCGCGATTTGCTCAAAGTCGACGTCGTCATTAATGGCATTCCTCTGCGTTTGGTGGATACCGCGGGACTCAGAGACAGTAAAGACGCAGTCGAGCGTATTGGTGTCGAAAGGGCTCGTGAGCAGATAAAAACTGCCGATTATGTCGCCGTGGTCGTGTCCGCGGGAACCTTGCTTTCTTCTGGTACCGATGAGGTATGCCAAGACTACCTGCAATTTGCGTTGGACGA
>JAACDS010000012.1 GCA_009936895.1 Pseudomonadota bacterium | reverse complement strand
GTGTTGGCAGCAGAAAGCCAACACAGCTCACTCGGACAGCGCGAACTACCCGGTCTTCGATCTTGCAGACGAGTCAACGTCGGTGACTCTTGTGCCCTTTGATCAGGAGTGGATGTCCTTGAGTATTCTCAAGCATGGTCGCTGGGAGCCACTGTATCGCTGATGCCGGTTGCGTGACCTGGCCCTCCTAGGCAAGCTCTGGCGAGCAAATACTGGGGCAGCATGTGACATTTTTGATTGAAAACTGGCTTGAGGCCGCCGGCTTGGTGAGCGGCATGCTCTGTGTTTGGCTGCTGATCAAAGAGCATATTCTGACGTTTCCCATTGGCATGTTGTACGCGGTGGTCACCGTTATCGTCGTCGCCCGAGCCCTGCTCTACGCCGATGTCTTGCTCAATCTTTATTACGTGCTGATGAATGCCTACGGCTGGTACTACTGGCTGTACGGAGGCAATCAGCTGCGCGGCGAGGCCGGTGAGCTGCTGCCTCAGCCAATCACCCTCAAAACCGTGGGGGTATTGGCGGTCAGTACTGTGCTGGGGAGCCTGCTAATGGGCTATGGCTTTGCCCAGTACACCCAAGCGGATATGGCCAACGCCGACAGTTTGACCACCGTGGCCAGTTTCGTCGCCATGTGGATGAGTGCGCGCAAGTATTTGAGCAGTTGGGTCGCCTGGTTCCTGATCGATATTGTGCAAATTGGTTTGTATGTACTGAAAGGCTTCAGCAGCGATCCGGGGCTTTTCTTTTACGCGGCGTTGTACACAGTGTACTTGGCGATGGCGGTTTGGGGCTGGCTGAGCTGGCGCCGCAGGCTGACCCCATGATTTGGGTGCTGACCGGCCCCGAGTCCTCGGGTAAAACAACCTTGGCGCAGGCGCTCTCTGAGCAACTGAGATGGCCTGTCTTGCCAGAACTTGCTCGGGGCTACTTGGCACAGCGCGCCACCGATACAGCACAAGGCCCATACCGCTACCGGCCATCTGACCTCATCGCATTGGTGCAGGCACAGCAGGGCCAAGAAACCCAAGTTCACAATACCGATCACCACATTCTCGATACCGACCTGCTCACGCTGACGATTTGGTGGCAGGAAAAATACGGGCCGGTGCCAGCGCTGTTCAACGAGGCGTGGCTGAGCCAGTCGCCGCGTATGTACCTGCTTTGCCGTCCAGACTTGCCCTGGGAAATGGATCCCCTACGCGAAAACCCGAATGATCGAGAACGACTGTTTGGACTTTATGAGCAGCAACTGAGGCGGCGCGATTGCCCGTACGCAATTTGTGAGGGAGAAGGTGCCAGCCGCACGGAGAACGCCCTAGCCATCATCCGGCAAGCACTAAACCCTTAGAATTGGGGCAGGTTCGCAAGCATTGCCTCAGCCACAGCTGCCTGGGTCGAAACCTCATCACGGCTGTTACCGGCATTCATCTGAAACCTTGCCCACCCCCATTCGCGCAGCCAAAACTGTCCGAATGCCTGAGTCAGCCGTTCGGCAGAGTAGTCGTGTGCCCAGCCTCGCGCCCATTTGTTTGCGAGATCCGGCAGAGAATCCACCTCAAGTTCCAAACCCTGATGCAGGCTTACCAAGTCAAACAGGGCGTCGTTTTGTCCCACAAACTCCCAGTCCAGAGTTACCCAACCATTCGGGGTCACCAAGATATTCCAAGGGTTCAGGTCGTTGTGGCAGGTCACAGTGTGCCCTGGTTGATGCGCTTGGGTGAGAGCGGTGGGTAGTGCATCCATCAACGTTCCAGCCTGTTCGCTAGGCCCCACAAAGTCCGCAAGCAGCGCTGGAACGCTGTATTGTTCCGCAACATAGGGCAACGCGCCATGCAGTGTGTGCAGATAGGTCAGCAGATCGTTCTCGGAAAACCGGTCAGCGTACACGTCCACCAGCAGCTCACCGCCCACCCAGGCTGAAATCATCTGACCCGTTGGTATATCGAGAGCGACGGGGCGAATGCCCACCGACGGGGGCAGATCGAGGTACCAAGCGGATTCGGCCACGCGATTCACGTAGGGCTGTAGCCGCTGGGGAATGCGCAGCACGTAGCGTTCGTTCTGATCGGCACTGCGACGAGTGAAAGCAATATTCGCATTGCTGTAGCCGCCGCTCAGGAAGTCGAAATCTTCCAGCGCGTCATCACGCCAGCTCGGCACAAGCGAGCAGATTATGTCGCGTAGTTCCGTTTTAGAAAAACCCAAGGAACTCGAGTGGCCTTTCATGGCGCTAATGCGCGGTTCTTGCCACAGCTCGACTCATGACCTCACCAATCGATTCATGAACGACAAGATCGGCGCTATCGTCCTGATCCGTTGGCTCGCGGTTAATGATCACCAGCGACGCGCCAAGCTGCTTTGCGTATTGGGGAAAACCCGCGGCTGGATATACCGTGAGCGAAGAACCCAAGACGATCATTAAGTCACAGGTTTCCGTGAACTGTTGGGCTTTCGCCATTGCGGCTTCTGGCATGCTTTGTCCAAAAGAGATCGTGGCGGTTTTGATCAGCCCCCCGCAACTCGGACAGGGCGCCACCTCGCCATGCTGTTCGAACTCTGCACGAATGCCGTCCAAACCATACCGCGCACTGCACGAAAGACAGCGTGCATAGGTTGCGTTGCCGTGCAGCTCACCCACCTGATGATCTTCGAGCCCTGAATCTTGGTGCAGATTGTCGACGTTTTGGGTTATCACACCTCCAGCATGTCCCAAGGCAAACCATTGCTGAACCGCTCGATGTCCAGCATTGGGTACTGCGCTGGCCATGACATCGTTGGCGAATTTTCGCTCCCCAGATTCTCGGCGCGACTCAGCGGAATTTACAAAGTCCTGAAATTCGATGGGTCTGATCTTGTTCCACAGGCCCGTGCCCGGACTGCGAAAATCTGGAATGCCTGATTCTGTACTGATGCCGGCACCCGTAAAGAACACGGTATTTTGGCTTGCGACCAACAGATCAGCTACCGCGAGGCTGGCGGTTTCTATAGTGCTTGTATCGGACACGACGTCTCCCAGCGAAATCTCAAAATCAAGACGCTCAATGCTACCATTGTTGTCATATCCTGCTTGAGCACACATTTGGCCAGAGCTATCACTTAACAACCCGGATCGGTAAATGTATTTCGTCAGTAAGAATCAATCTGGGCGACATGCCCGTGTGCTTGCCCTATGCCTTGCCCGGTGTGTGTCCGCTAGCTGGGCATTCGAGGCCGAGTTCGAGGCTTCATCGCCGCATGCGACCGTGCAGTGGGCTGGGGCCATCGAATCCACCCGTTTGAACGAATCCAGCGGCCTTGCCGCCAGCCAGCGCCACGCAGATGTTCTTTGGTCGATGAACGACAGCGGCGGGAACGCCGAGCTTTTCGCGCTGTCGACCTCAGGGAAACACTTGGGCAGCTGGATGCTGGACATGCCGAAGCCCTTGGATTGGGAAGCCATGACCAGTTTTATCTGGGAACAAAAACCCTATCTACTGGTCGCGGATATTGGCGACAACTTTGCGCGGCGAGATCAGGTGTCCTATACGATCATCCCAGAGCCGGACATCCAGACCCTCGCGCCGGATACCCGACTGACGCCGACGCCAACGCAAACATTTACCTACCCCGACGGACCAGAAGACAGTGAGGCCATTGCGGTGGATGTGGCTCGGAGCGAGCTCCTCGTCTTGAGTAAGCGAACCCAGCCCCCACAGCTCTACAGGCTGCCGTTGAATATAGGCGAAAAAGGTCGGGGCGCATCCGATACATGGCCTGTCCAAACCGCTGAAAAAATCGGTTCTCTTAGTGGCTTTGAAAAACCTGATATGGCGACCGTCTATCTGTATGGAGACGCTTGGTCTTACCTTGCCATGCCAACGGGCATGAGCCTATTCGGTGATCGCCTGCTCGTGACGACATTAGAAGACGCCTTTTTATTCGATCGGCGAAGTCTGGCTGCGCCGCTACAACGGGTCTCGCTGCCCTACATCGGTCAGCGTGAAGCCATAACCTTTGCCGGCGGTGCGGGGAAAGTCGCCTACGTCACACACGAACGCCAATACGGCATGCGCCATGCCCACCTGCTTCGCGTGTTACTTATCCCGACTGAGTCGCTTCCGCACGAAGCGATTGGAACGCGATAGGGGGGCTCTGCAGGCGCGCGATGATTGCATGGCATACATCGGCGGCCTTAGCGTCACTCGTATCGACCTCTAAATCGTAGGCCGCGCCATGGGCGTGGACTTGTTCGTAGTGAGAAACCGCAGTGCCGGGAAAACGCCCGGGGCGCAGCGCCTCGCGCTCGTGCACCACATTGAGACGGCACTTAACGCCGATAAACCAGGTTTTCTCGGGATTGAGTACCTCAACGTAATCGTCTAGGTAAGCGCGCGCAAACAACAAGTCATCCACAATAACATTGCAGCCCAGTTCGGTGAGAGAGGCGACGCTTCGACGCATCCCCGCCAGCACTCGCTCGCCATAGTCACCGAACCGGATATGGGTGACCCATTCTCCGTTCAGTTTTCCGGGCACCACATTTAACCCCGAGGCCCCGGGATCACCGGAAGGAGAATTCAGGCCTCTGACGCGACCGGGCATACCGTCACGAAACTGATCTAGGGCGATATGCTGATAGGGCGCTCTGAGCTGGTTCTGCAGCGCCAATGCCAAGGTGGTCTTGCCGGCGCTGGAACAACCGTTGAGTAAAATCACGTTGGACATTTTGTTCTTCCCCCAAAGATCTTCGATGCGATGCCGTTTACCCTGCAGTCAGGGCAGTGCAGGATACTGGCCCTGACCGGTATCGCAAAGACTTAGGATCGATATGCACTGGCACTGTGATGACCACATTATGCGCGGCATGCAGCCCAGCTGGCCTATGCTGGCCGATACGGCACTCGCCCTTGTGGCCAACGGCACAGTCGACGCTCGACTGCTGAGTGACGAACGCAGGCTTGCGCGAAGCATGGGCAGCCAACGCCTCAAAGACTTCACCTCAGGCCGACACAGTGCCCACATCGCCCAACGCCTGTTAGGCCTAGACGAACAGTCAGTGTTACGCGTTGATCGTTCACCCCTATGGCCACTGGGCCAATGTGGGAGTATCAGTCACTGTCGGGAATGGGCTTTCGCCGGGGTATCGACCCAGTTCCGCAGTATTGGCGTGGACATTGAAACCATCAATCGGGTCACCCCTAAGCTGCACAGAGCGCTGTTTCGGCCCGACGAAATCGCAGCCCTTGGGGCGCAACCCGACACCGCAGCGGCCATCGCATTTTCAGCCAAGGAAGCGGGCTACAAAGCCATTTTCCCTATCGGTGGCACGTTTATCGGCTTTCAAGAAGCCAGTATCGAGTTGGATTGGCCACATCAGCAATTTCGTATTCGATATCATGGTGCGCATGAGCCCAACAAGGCGCTAGAATCTGGCGTCGGGCACTGGCGCCTGATTCACAACCATGTACTCACTTTTTTTTCGATTCAGGAATAACGCCAACCATGCAAGCGCTTCTAGGAATTATCGTACTGCTCGCATTGTCCTGGCTCATGAGCGAAAACAGGGGAGCCATCTCATGGCGTTTTGTCATCATTGGCGTCGCGATTCAGGCCATCTTAGCGGGACTCTTTCTCCATGCGCCATGGCTGAGTGGTGTGCTGCTGGCGATCAACGGGTTTGTCAGCGCGGTAGGTGAGGCGACGACGGCTGGTACCGTGTTCATGTTCGGCTTCTTGGGTGGCGGTGAATTCCCCGTGGACTCGGTCGCAGAGTCGCCTTACATTTTTGCCTTTCGCGTGTTGCCTCAAGTCGTAGTTTTTTCGGTGGTGGTCGCCTTGCTCTGGCATTGGCGGGTCTTGCCCACCTTGGTGCGCGGTTTGAGCTGGGCGTTACGTAAAACGTTTCACATCAGCGGCACCGTGGCGACTGCCGCAGCAGCAAGCCTGTTTCTCGGCATGATTGAAACCCCCATGGTCATCCGCGCCTACCTCAGCCAGTTGACCCGGTCGGAGTTTTTCACCGTCATGTCTCTCGGTATGGCCACGGTAGCGGGCACGGTGATGATTTTATTTGCCGCGCTGTTAGGCGATATTCTGGACGGTGTGGTTGGCCACATCGTAGGTGCTTCGATGATCAATGCCATTGGGGCCCTGTATCTTTCTCGCCTGTTTATTCCCGAGACGCAGACGATCGAAATCGCGTCGTCAGACATTTCCTTGAGCTATGAATCGTCCATGGACGCCTTGACGCGAGGCACACAGGACGGCTTGGCCATGGCGGTCAATATCGGTGCCATGCTCTTGGTTCTGATCAGTTTCGTTGCGTTAGGCAACATGATTCTCAGTGGTGTTTCGGGTAATGAGACACTGACCATCGAATCCATTTTAGGATTCTTGTTTGCTCCACTGGCATGGCTGATCGGCATTCCCTGGGAGGAAGCCGGACTGGCTGGATCACTGTTGGGCACTAAGGTCGTGCTAAACGAGGTAATGGCCTACGTGCAGTTTTCTGCCAGCGCCGATCTCTTTAGCGAACATTCCCGGCTGATCATGCTTTACGCATTGTGCGGGTTCGCCAACATCGGTAGCTTGGGTATTTTGATTGGTGGTTTATCGGTCCTCGTGCCAGAGCGAAAGAACGAGTATCTGAGCATCGCACCCAAGTCAGTCGTCTGTGGCACCCTAGTCAATTTAATCACCGGCGCCATCGTCGGCTTGATATATCTGGTTTAGGTCTTGTCGGCTGGGGCTAGTCGGTACTAAAGCCCTGGATGGCCCGACAGAGCGCCTCTAGGTCTGTTGAACGGATGTCTCGATGCAGGACCCAGCGCGGTCGGCCCACCCGAATCCCGATCTCGCCCAAGTGTTCGGCAAAAACTGCATAAGTGTCTTCTGGCAGGTTCAGATGCACCATGTTCGTCGCCAGACGAACAGCGCTGTCACCAAAGTTATCCGTGAGGCAGTTCGCCAGTTGTTCCGCGTGCTGATGGTCCTGCGCTAAGTCGTCTATTTGATGCTGTAACGCATACAATCCAGCTGCCGCTATGATTCCTGCCTGCCGCATGCCGCCGCCCAGCACCTTGCGCCAGCGCTTCGCTTCATCAATCAACGCCTGAGAACCCGCCAATACCGACCCCACTGGAGCCCCTAAGCCTTTTGAAAGGCAGACAGAAACCGTGTCGAAGGGCGCTGCGAGGGCGGCAGGGGTCCGATTTTGCGCTAACGCCGCGTTAAACAGTCGTGCTCCATCTAAGTGCATGGCCAGACCGCGCCGCTCACCTAAGGACGCAACCGCTTCGGCATAGCCCAGGGGTAGGGGTTCACCGGCGTGGGTATTCTCCAAACAAATCACGCGACTTCGCGCGAAGTGAAAATCTGCAGGTTTAATGGCTGCCTCGAGATCGTCTAGAGCCAATGTGCCATCGAAAGCCATGGGCAGTGGCTGAGGAGAAATACTGCCCAACACCGCAGCTCCGCCGCCTTCGTAGCGAAACGTGTGGGCACTGTCCCCCACCAAATACTCGTCCCCACGATCACAGTGGGCAAAAAGCGCCAGCAGATTCGATTGAGTACCACTAGGGGCATACAGAGCCGCTTCTTTATCCAGTAGGGTGGCAACATAATCCTGCAGCGCGTTGACCGTCGGATCTTCGCCATAGACATCGTCGCCTACAGGGGCATCCAGCATCGCCCGACGCATGCCAGACGACGGTGTGGTCAGCGTGTCGCTGCGCAAATCGATTGAGAAGGGAGTCGACGTCATAGAACGGGTTCTGTCAGTAATAGTGAGGGGATAGCCACCAACAAAAAAGGCCCGCTATGGGGCCTTCTCTGCGCATCGCATTCTGCTCTCTCGACGCTACTGAGCGAGAGACACGTTATACACACCGGCTTGTCGTGCCGAGTCCATGATGTGAATCATCATATCCGTGGTCGATTCAGGATGTGGCTGAATGATTACCGGTGCTTCTGGATTCTCAGCATGTAACCGTTCGATGTTGGCGCGTACTGAGCGCTTGTCGATGTCACGGCTTGCAATGATGATGCGGTCACGGTTCGTGATGCGCACCACAATGCTCTTTTTATCCGGATCCACGGTCTTCGGCTTATCGTCGTCAGGCTGGTTTACATCCAGGCCAACCTCTTTAACGAAAGTCGCTGTTACAATGAAAAAGATCAACATGATGAAGACCACGTCCAACATTGGCGTCAGGTTGATCTCTTCAGTTTCTTCTTCGCCTCTCCCTCGCCCAAACGGTCTTCTCATCCCGAGCCCTCAATGCAAAAATCTAATAGGCACGCATGGTATGTCATGACTCACTGCGATTCCATAGGGGCAACACACAGATTGCAGCATTCATAAACAAAATACTTAAGGCCACGGGCCGATCAAGCAAGTAAGCAAAATCGCCGTCACTGAGCAGAAGGACACGCTGCAAATTCTCTTCGAACAAACCGCTCAGAATGAAGCCCAGCAGCAAGGGCGCCAAGGGAAAACCAAATCCCCTCAGAACAGTCGCCCCAAGCGCTAGCAACAACATCAATGCCAGATCAAAAATGCTAAAGGTGGTGAGCAGAACCCCAAGCAGGGAGAACGCGATAACCAAGGGGATCAATAGTTTCTGGGGCAAACTGACAATACGGGCCAAATAGGGAATGAGGGGTAAGTTCATGGTGAGCAAAAACACATTGCCCACATACATTGACACGATGATGCCCCAAAAAATTTCCGGTTGGTCGGTCACCAAGGTGGGTCCGGGCTGCAAACCGTAAGCCAGCATCACACCCAGTAGTACCGCAGAAGTGCCCGACCCGGGCACCCCAAGACTCAGAAGGGGAACAAAGGAACCCGTCGAGGCCGCATTGTTAGCCGCTTCTGGCGCGGTAACACCAGCTTCTCGAGAACCGTCACCCACGCGCTTTTCCAAGTCGTAGGCGAAGAAACTGGCCAATGTGGCCCCGGCGCCGGGCATCACGCC
>JAACDS010000111.1 GCA_009936895.1 Pseudomonadota bacterium | reverse complement strand
GGCTGGCTGGACCTACCGAGAGGAATTGCCTGCACTCGCCACCATTCAAGAGATCAGCGATCTCCAAAACATTGTTCTTTTGCAAGGCTTGGGATGGAGTGATGTAGAAATATTTGATGCGGCAGGTTTGCGTACCTATACAGCTCGTCCGGAGGAGCTGTATAGGTTGGTTGATAATCGTCGTGTGCAATTATTTCCGCGTGGGATTGCAGAACTAGAGGATGAGGAGCCCGTTGTTCGTGTTTCGACGAGCCGCACTGTGCTGGATCCATATCTTCTGATTGCCTACCCATTTGCAGGATTTTTCTATGTTGATCCTGACAACGAGCGCTTGGCTCAGGCAATTCGATCTGGCTTTGAACGTGCGATGCAGGATGGCTCCTATCAAGAGCTTATTGATCAAACTGTGTTCACTCCTTGGCTTAAAAAGCACCTTAATCTCGCCAATCGAAAAGTAATTGTCCTAAACAATCCCAATGCGGCTGAGGTTTTGTCCGCGGTTCAACCCGGTCACTGGATTGTGCCTTGGAATAAGCTTTTGCATGGCAATATGCGCCATGGTGAACAACTTTGCACTGTGCAGAAATTGAAGGCCTTATGCGATTAAAAGATCTTGAACTGGTAGTTCAAGATCTTTGTAGTTTGTTCTGAGGACTATGCTTTGTTCGGTGCTGAGAGGGCGGTCACCATTTGCTTGAATTCATCGCTTTCCGTATCGTCCGCCATATCTCGAAGTAGTTCTTTACTGTCTTCGCCAAGGTTTTCAAGGGTTTTTGCGGTGTAATCAAAGTTGTCAAAAATTGTCTCGCCAGACCACACGTAATTGTTCTCAATCGCGTAGCTGCAAATACTTTTCACAACTTCATCTTGGGTGGCTCGGATGCCTTTTTTCCAAAGGTCATCAATAATAGAGTCGACGGTGACAGATCCTTCAAGCATTGGATCGAGGTCGAACGCCAGGATGCAGCCGAGCTCATTAAACGTGTCAACCCATGACTTGTTGCCTTCGAGGCAGTCCTTGATAATGGAATGAGCTTCTTGCTTTGTGGTCACGAGATACGACGTGGCGTTCTTTGTTTGTAGAGCATCCTTGTGCTTCCTGCTGCGATATTTAGGAAGACTTCAACTCCTTCCATCTCGAGCCATTCAAAATATTATATATGCGATCTTGTTGGTGCTCTAAGTTAGCTCTTTAAACGGGTTTACGGTTTTTAAGAGAGACGCGGTGTTGATTGAACTACTCACTTTCTTTGGCGATAGTCTTTCTATTGCGAAGATTCCAAAATCTTTCATTTTGATGTATATTTGGTTAGTCGCTTACAGCGGTTGTTCTAAATAACACCACTACTTTGTAATATTTGAGATCCTCATCTGCTGTCAGCTCACTTTTTGCGCGCACCCTGTTGCAGGGGTGGTGCAAGCCTTGGCATCTCCTCGCAGCTCTTCTTAATCGACTGCCTTTGAACCAGCTTCTCTCTCCCTTGATGCAAGTTTCGTTTCCGCTGACTGGATCACAGCAGCCCAGCCGCACTCTCGGAGGTGTTGACCACGACGTTGTAGTGCCGCCATCTCCTCTTGGGACACTGTTTTAAGCAGGGGCTAATAAGCCTTAGTCGCGACAGACGAAAGTTCACTTCAAAGCGCCAGAATGATGAAATTACAAACAGAGAAATGAGAGTAGTCATTGCCGTTCTGCTTTCCCTAGCTGCACTCTCTTTTGTTTTAGTGACTGGCACGAAGGACAATTACACAATTCACATCGGCGTAAGGACACCACCTGTAGAGGCTGGCTGTAGCCAAGTAGGTGAGGACAGAACCGATGAAGGGAAAGTACTTGGCATCTATTCCTGTCCTGCATAGCCAACTCAGCCTCTGTTGGTTCTTCTGTAGTCCCAGGGGGCAATCGGCTTTCCGCCAGGCCAGATCCCCCCTTTCTGTGGTTTGGGGTGTTGCATACAACAACGAAGTCTGAGCATCTCACTCAAAATGCGTGAAAGGCGACTGCTCCATGGCATCTAAGTTCTTCCACGTGCATCATGAATTCCGCGCTGGCAAAGCGCAGCAGTGGTGGGAGACAGCCCAAACAGCTATGGCACCTGGTGGTGGCTGGGATGAGGCAGTCGCCAAAAACCAACAAGCGGGTTTCTACAACCACGCCTTTTGCCCTGTTGGGCCAGAAGGTCCTGCCTTTTGTATCTGGGAAGTCCGCGAGGGCATTACAGCAGAGGAATTTCAAGAGTTCATCGACGGTCCCAACGGCGTGAACTTCGGGCTGGGAGCCTGGATGAATATCTGCAAGGAGATCAACCTTGAATTGGCAGGGAATCCGCCGTACGCCAGAAAGTTCTGAAGCAACTCAAAAACTCGAAAGCCATCCCACAAACCTGTTTCGCTATCCCTCAGCATTATTTGCGCCTCAGGTTGGATGAGTGATCGCTTCAGTTTTTGAACGTCTCTATTTCAGCTTTTAGCTCTTTGAGATGTTGCTCCAGCTTTGAGTAGTTGTCAGGGTCTTCATCCCAAGTGTCGATCAGCTTTTGAACGGTCTCGATCAAGCTCTTCAAGTCGTCAGAAGTCCGTAGGAGATCCATCGTCAGCTTTCCTTGTCGCCGAGCTTCAATAACTTTTCAAGCTTGAGCAGCTTCAAAAGTTTCACCCCCCACGCCGCAGCATCAGGTTTCACCAAGGTCTGCTCTACACGGAGCTGATCTTCTGGAGTAATTCCGGTTTTGGCCATAGGTACTGTTTAGCCACCAACTGATGGCTGGAACAACGGTGCAAACGCCTATTGCTCTAAGTGCTAGCACCTCCTATTGCATGATGAATGAAAAACGTAAGTAAAAAAATCTGCCTGGGTCGTTAATTAAACAAATCTTGCGATGCTCTATATCCAAGTGTCTGCCATGCCCCTGAATGCAATTACTGCTGTTGCGCTAATGCATAATCACTCACTTTAGCAATTCAGATCAATGATATATGTATAAAAGAAATATCTAAAAAACATTTTTTAAGCTATCAGATGCTTTCGCCTTTGGATAGCACTTTGGGAATAATGTCTTGCTATGGAGCCAACAATTCTTAATTTTGATCCTAAAAAATATAAATTTAGGGAGTGGGCTTGCGAATCTCTAGGTGTGACCTGTTTAGAGCATATACATGAAAATGAGAGAATTAAGACCCTTAATAGAAGTCCGACGACTAATCAGCTGTCTCAGTATTTTCCAGAGATAGAAGACTCTTACCGCTCTTTTGTTTTAGAGTTGTTGGGAGATATGGTTTCCGGAATTTCTTCCTACCAAAGCCCACCTTCTTTTCGCTTTCATTACTGCGGTCGAAGCAGCAGCGTATTTCATCGAGACAGAGATTTCGGAGTCGAAGATGGGAGGATAAATGTCTGGGTCCCACTAACAAGTGTTTGGGGAGAGAATAGTCTTTGGCTTGAAAGTGATATTGGCGCTAAGAATTATAAGCCCATAGTTTTAAAGTTAGGCCAGGCTTTGATCTTTGATGGAGTCAATCTTGGTCATGGATCAATGATTAACACGACGGATTCGACACGCGTGAGCTTTGACTTTAGATTTTTGCCTGGTTTAGGGCCAGCTATGGCAACTTCTTATTAGTGTGTAGTAAGTTTGTATTTTGTTGATCTTGTAGCTAGGCAGGTCTTATGCCTTGATTGATGGCAAATGGTTCGGAGGCTATTTATTTAATAGCCTCCGAACCGCAAACAAGCTTCCAACGCCCCCAGGCCTATCAGGAAAGTGCTACCAAGCAAAGCCAACTCTTTACGCGTTTTAGCCATTGGAAGCAGGGCTGAGCCCACGAGTAACTCTCCAAAGAATCTAAAGGGAATCAGTAGCTCCAACGTTTCGCTGAATTACAATTGCTGGGAGATTACCCTGGTTGTTTACTTAGGTTCATGATATTCGCGTAATAAACGACTTGTTCGAGACGTTACGCAATCAAAGTTATCAATGAAGTCGATGATTTCCTGCTTTCGTGGCGATGTTGTCTGCGAAAGCGTCAAGGTGTTGCGCTTTGCTTAGCAGGCGCCCAGTAGCGCCTTGATCACCAGAAGAGCCTCTTCTTCGCATGAAGCTGAGTAACGCTGCTTGTTTCATTTTTTTAATGGACTTTTACTAGTCACAACAGTCCATTTTTCACATGTCAAATGTATCGTCGGAGACTAAGTCTCTCCTCAAGGCTCAGCTGGAACAATTAGCCAAAGAAATCGAAGAAACCGCTAAAACTCGGCAAACTCGTCATCCCCAAAGATGGAGAGGCAGACCACTTAGTGAATGACAATGTCCCATGGGGACCATTCACTGACCCCACCAATCAGGTTCTAATACCCAGCCTTCCGTGGTCCAGACAACCAGTCAGACCAACTGATCATTGCTTTTAAATCAAGCCGACTCGGGCATCAATTGAGAGATGTTTTGCATCGGGTCCTGCTTCCCATCAGCAGTGGCTTTCGCGCGGAGATAAAACCAGCTTTCGGTGTCTTCTCTCATTGCCATCTTGTCTGCGATGGTTTTCTAGTTGTTGATTTCGGTTTGATCCACGGACGGTAAGGACTCGATTGGGCCAATTTTGGAAATTAAGCGATGGTCATTACGACTGCTCCCAGTCGTAATGACCTCCAACCGGTTTGATGACTTGCCAGAGGAGATAGAGTTTCTGGCGGTGCTGGAGGAGTTCAACCGGAAGCACGTTGGGGCGTGATCAACTACTAAAAACCCCGCCTTGCGACGGGGTGGTGGATATATGTGAGGATTTGTCGAGCCATAGATGGCGGCAATCAATGTCTATTGCTTTTTAATATCAGGTTATATATTTATATAAATCAAGTCGTGTCGTGGTTATGCGATCGCGCCCTGATTGATCAATCGTTTAACCAGCGATCTTGACACCTGCCTGGGTAACAATTTCGACGACCTTATTCATGTCGCCAAGCTCTTTTTCATTGGCCTTAAGGCTTCTGAATACAGATTCCACGCCGCTAGGTTGTCCGATCATGACGTAACGACAGAAATCACCATTAGGAGTTGGGGCATGAACCGTACCGGCTTTCACTAAGTAGGAGCCCCCAGTAGCAACGATGGTTGGATGCCCGCCAATATTCAGGTTGAGTTCTCCCTCTAAAACCACATAATTTTCATTCCAGTCATGGGTATGAGGGGGCTGTCCAACACCACCAGGCGTTGCGAACTCAGCAACGCTGTACTTACCATCGGTTTGTTCTGCGGTTAGGCGAAGGGTGATCGAATCACCTAGAACGTTGCAAACCTCAGGCTTTTTGCTGAAGAGGCCAAACATCTGACTGGAAACAAATACCTATGAATCTTCGGTCAAATTATCTACAAGTTTGTGTATCGAAAAGCACAATCTCGATGGACTGGAAGCTCTTTGAGGGATGACTAAAGTCTTTGAGGAATGTCTTTTCTCCTGACTAGTATTTTTAGTGTTGTAATGGACGACGAGGATGATGCGAATGAGCTGAATCATTCTCTACTCATCAAGAAGCATTGAATTATTTAAAACAACAGGTTCATGATTGGAACCATTCAGATAAATGGGATAAGACTAAAAAATGACTTGCAATGGTTGTCGTCGAGAATGGTTTGGAGTTTGAACTCATTGAAGAGACTCCATTATCTGATTACGAATATCATGAGAGTTGGAATTCTATTCATGGCTGGAGTGGTGACAGTCAGTCGATAAATTCCAATTGAAACTTAAATCCAAGCTATGACTGGGTTTTCGTCGAAAGCCGATGACCTGACTTGAACAGGCGACCCACGCTTTACGAAAGCGTTGCTCTACCAGCTGAGCTACATCGGCGACGGAATTAATTTATCATTTCAGCAGTACTTTTCCTTGCTCACTTGTCTGATCAGCAGGGCCGAAAGTCTGGTCTTGACCCCGCCATGAGAGAGCGACTGTTGAAGGAGTCACTCACCCCCTGGCGTGGCCTTCGGCGACTCGTCTGGGGCGCCTTGTTCGCCTCCGCTGGACTTGGTCTCTTCACCATGCTCTTCCGCGTTTCCGCCGGTAATGCTGTTGAGCTCAGTGACTTCGGGATCCAAGCTGGCGCTCTCACGCTCTTCTCCGTTCTCCTTTATTTCGATCGCACCCGAAACGCCGACTGAATCCTCGTCCTGTTGGGGT
>JAACDS010000110.1 GCA_009936895.1 Pseudomonadota bacterium | reverse complement strand
TCATCGCGCGCATGCTTTCGCTGGGTTCGACCAGACCTTTGGCGCTGATGTTCTCCTTGGTAACGAAGCTCAGATAATGGGCAGCCAATGAATGTTGCGGCAGGGTCGCCAAATACTCTCGGTTCAGCAGCGTTTCCAGCAGTGAGCGGCGATCGACCAAAACCCTGCGGCCTAGGTTTGTGGTCACGAAGCGACTGAACCCTTTGCGCAGCGAATCACCGGAAAGTGCCTCGATAATGATGAATACCTCATCCGTGGCATCCGGGTTTTTGATCAGACGGCGCATGGCGCTGAAGGCCCTGCGCCATTCGATGGGACGTTTCGATACAGATGAGGACGAAGTCGTATTCATGTGCTGAGTCGGCTCGTAAGTGGATAGCAGAATCCTAGGTACTCACTGCACACGGCGCAAGCCTAAAGCGTCCGGGTCGGCGCTTGATCAGGTCTTCGGTGCGGTAAATTTGCTGGACATGATTGTTCAGCCGGTGCTTGATAAGGACATGAATTACTCAGGGGAAGCACGATGATGAAACTGTATGGGGTGCCCGCCGCACCAAATCCAACCAAGGTGATGCTGTATCTGGCAGAGCGCGAAAACCGGGGCGCGCAGATAGACATCGAACAGGTTCGAGTGAATACGCTGAAGGGCGAGCAGAATCAGCCTGAGCACTTGGCACGTAACGTCTTCGGTGCGCTGCCCACGCTGGAATTGGACGATGGACGATTTATTGTTGAGTCGTTGGCGATCATATATTTCCTGGAAGATCGGTTTCCCGAAGGCGCGTTGCAGCCGGTCGAGCCGGTGGCGAGGGGGCTGGCCCGGGACATGGAACGCACTATCGAAACCCGGTTTGCTAACAATTTGGGGCGCTACGTACACGCCGTGAACTCGCCCTTAGGTTTGCCCAAGGATCCGAAGGTTGCCGGCGAGATTGAGGCCGCCATGCCCAAGGCGCTGGGCTATATCGAGAACGTTCTCAGCGATGGGCGCTCCTTGCTTGGTGGCGATGAGGTGTCCATCGCCGACTGTACGCTGCAGTCGGCGCTGCAATTTGCGCGGTTCGGCAAGGTGGACGTGATTGCGGATTACGCAGGGATTCGTGCCTGGGATGAACGCTACCGGCAACGGCCAGCAGCTCAAGCGGTGCTGAAGTTTTAGGCTAGCTTTTGGCTGGCCAGTACTGCTCTTTGAGTAGGCGCTTGTACAGTTTGCCGGTGGGCGAACGAGGCAGAGCGTCTGTGAAATCAATGGATCGGGGCACCTTGTAACCCGCCAGATTCGCCTTTGCATAGGCCATGAGATCGGCCGCAGTGGTGTCACTGGGGCTGTGGCCGTCTGCCAGTTCCACAACGGCTTTGACCTCTTCGCCAAAGTCCGCATTGGGTATGCCAAACACCGCCACATCTTGTACCGCGGGGTGCAGGACAAGAGCATCTTCAATTTCTTGGGGGTAAATGTTTACGCCCCCGGAGATGATCATGTAGGCCTTACGATCCGTCAGATACAGGTAGCCGTCTGCATCGACGTAGCCGACATCGCCGAGGGATGTCCAGTTGTCGTGAATAGGGTGCGTGGCGGATTCGGTCTTGTCTGGCGCATTGTGGTACTCGAAGCTGCGCTTGGGTTGCTCGAAATACACCATGCCTTCATCACCGGCGGGCAGTTCTGCGCCGTTTTCGTCACAGATTCGCAGTATGCTGAGAACCGCACGTCCCACGGATCCCGGATGGGCCAGCCATTCCTGAGGGCTGATGACCGTTGTGCCATTTCGCTCAGTCCCAGCGTAATACTCCCAAAGAATGGGCCCCCACCAGCGCATCATTTGGTGCTTGATTTCTTGTGGGCAGGGCGCCGCGGCGTGAATCGCGCATTGGTGGCTGCTCAAGTTGTAGCGGTTCTTGATCTCGTCCTCGAGCTTCAGCATGCGAATGAACATGGTGGGCACCCACTGGGAATGCGTTACCGAATACTCTTCGATATAACGTAGCGAAAGCTCTGGGTCGAAACTGCGCATCATCACCACGGTGCCGCCTAGTGCCAGGGTGCGGGTGCAAAAACCGAAGGGCGCGGCGTGGTAAAGGGGAGCGGGTGAGAGGTACACGGTATCTGCATTGAGGCCATAGGGGTTGTTGACCTCAACCCCGGGGAGTCCTGCGCTCACAGGCTCGCCGGAGAGCGGGCGT
>JAACDS010000109.1 GCA_009936895.1 Pseudomonadota bacterium | reverse complement strand
TTATTCGCCGCGAAGCGCTCTACGAACACCGCCAATTCTGTTTTCCAGAAATTGCAGCGTTGCGGTGTAACGTGCTGATTCCTTACCAAACTCGGCTTGCTGGAAATTCAGTTCGACTGTGTTTCCGTCAGCGGCCGGGTTGTTTGGAACACGATAGATCAGGCCGTTCTTACTACCCCCGGCGTGTTCTATGTGCATGTCATGAGTGCGACGCGTCGACATCGAACGTTCGTTGTTCATCAACGCCTTAAAATCCAGATCCTTTGCTTTATAGTTGGGGGTATCTGCGTTTGCTATGTTTTCACCCAGCAAACCAATGCGACGCTGGCGCAACTGCACCGCGTTTTCGTGAACCCCAAAGATGTTGTCGAGCATGCTCATTTAACGATCTCTTTTTCCTTTCCAAAAAATGTCGGTCTGTTTCCTAAAGTTTTGCAACTTACGTTCGATTCAGTAGAAGAGGATGAGTTCCTCTACCGTCACGCTCTCTGGAAAGCAATTGGCGTGCCAACTCTGATATGGGGCCAGTTTCGGCATAAAAATGGTGTTTTAGGCCGGTTTGGGGTGACTTTCGCTCTGTGCGGCAAGGAATAACCGGCGTATCACTTCCGGTTTTTGCCTGCGATTGCCGCCAAACAGGACGTGTCAACATTCCGTCAGGTTACTGAGAAAAGTCGTTTGCCAAACTCGACAGCCGGTGAGTCGAGAGAATACATCCGCGCTTGGGGCGTTCTTTTTCGTCCCGTTCAAGAGATTCTGTTACGTATCTTGTATACGCCTCGCACTCGCAGCTGCGCTCCGCTTGGGTATCTCTGGGGTAATCTGCGTCCTGGCGCCAGACTGGCACCTTTATTGCAAACATGCTGGCATGCGTCGAATTACTCGCCAAAGTGTCAAAAAGTCATCAGAGCGCTCGCGTTTGCCGGCGACTTTTATCCATGGGCTAGCTGCGGTTCTCTTAATCGCTGTCGGTTACGTTCATGCAGATGCGCAAACACTGGATATAACGGCAACCGATGGCGCCGCGGCAACCGATGGCGCTGCGGCAACCGATGGCGCTGCGGCAAGCCTAAGCGACGCGCTAAATCATTGGTCCCGCAAACTCGCTGCAACCGGTGATGGCTTCAAAGCAATCTATGAATTCGCACTGGCAGACAAGCGCTTGGCGATTCCAGATTGTTCGAATTTTATTATCGATCCCATGAACCAAGTGCCACTCGACACGGCACCCGTCAGCCTATCGGTGGATGTTCGATGTCCGGACAGCAGCTGGCAGCGTCGAATTCGCGGTCGGCGCCATGTCGATAACATGGCCGATGAAGACCAAGCGCAGCCAACGGTCGAAGTTTTCTCTGCGACACGCGTCGTAAAGAAAGGTGAAAAGTTAACGTCGAGTGTCTTGGCAGTGGAACTGGTCCTAACCCACCGCTCGCCGCAGAACGCCGTCACCCATTTGCAGGGCAAACAATACTATGCGGCACGCCAATTGTTGCCAGGGCGAATATTGATCGAATCGGATTTAGCGGTTGGCCAGAGGGTGGTCGTACTCACCCAAGCCATCCCCTCACGTAGCATGATCGCCCGGGAACACATTGCAATACAAGAGCGGGCTGTCGATGTACCCCACGACGCCGTAAGGTCACTCGAGGGGTTAAGCATGCTCGCGGCAAATCGGCTGCTTCACCCCGGGGACATTCTTCGCAAACGCGATCTGGCCAAGGCAAAGCTTATTAAGCGTGGCCAAATCGTTGACGTAGAGTCACTAGGAAAGCACTTTCGAATCGCATCTGAATTGGTCGCGCTTCAGGATGGGTACTTAGGCGACCAGATCGTTTTGCGCAATCCTGGCAGTAATCGACGCGTTTCTGCCGTTGTGACTGGCATGGGTACGGCACGCAGTGCTAACCGGCTCTGAATCCTAGGAAACCGTTCGTAAACATTTGATATATATAATAAACATCGCTAAAGTTCGCCGGCCACCTACCGACTTATATACTGTAGGGGTTAATCGCTTTTTTTCGGGCTGTTCCGAAAAAGCTCAGGCGGCGCTTAAGCGTAAAGCCAATTTGAAGATAGGTGCATCATGGTTGACAGCATTAACACGAATTCCGTCACAGCAAATCGCGCGCGCACTGCTGGTGCGACAACAGCTCGGGATACCGGTGCTACCGGCGCCGCGCCAGCGACTCAAGAGCCGGCGGCCAGCGTCGAAGTCAAACTGAGCAACGAGATACGGTCCAGCGAAAACGCGACCTTTGACGAAGTCAAGGTGCAGCAAATGAAGCAGGCAATCGAAGACGGTTCGTTCCCTTTGGACTCCCGCCGTATTGCTGAAAACTTCGCCGAACTCGAGCGGCTGATCTGACCAGACCAACGACGCCGTTGGCCCCCGCCATGTCTGATGCAATACTAATTCGCGACATTTTGACTCTTGGCAACCAGCTCAAGAGTTCTTTGGAAGAAGAGTTTATTGCTCTGACCGAGAAAAACCTCGATCACCTCGAAACCGTACAGCAACGAAAAGTTGAGTTGCTGCAGTCTATCCAAGCCCAGTGGCCCCAAGAGATTGCCAGCGAAGCAGCCGAGGCCTCTGCAGACAGCGTGAACACATCTGACCCCCTATGGGATGAAGCCAGAACCCTGCTCAACGAATGCAAAGAAGCCCATATCCGCAACGACCTGTTGCTCAAACGTCAGCTGGAAGTGGTGCGGACGGTTCTCTCCTCTCTGACTCAGCGCAACGCGGACAATCACAGCGCTCTCTACGACAAGATGGGCCGCATGCGGCGCAAGCGTTAACGCGAGGCCTAACGTTCAGTCAGCACTTGGGGAGCCTCGCCCTTTAACCAATAAGCCCAAGCCAGCACCGTTGCTACGGCGACGTATACGTCTTCTGGTATCTCCTGTTGTAGCTGCAAATAAGACAGGGTTTCCGCTAACACCGGATCCTCCGCCAGATGGACGCCTGCGGACTTTGCAACTTCGATAATTTCTTCAGCAAAAGCTCCTTGTCCCTTGGCCACAAGTACCGGCGCGCGGACTTGATCGTAAAGCAGGGCGACCGCTTTCTTCGCCTCGCCATCCTGCAGATCTTTCGGGTCCAACACATCGTCGGCCATTGTCCACCCAAAGGGACTTTCTCGCTTAGGCATCAATCGAGACTCCCATTCGTTGTTGACCGTAGTTCACGCTGCCGGCATCGCGTGCCACCGGATAGATGGTCAGCCCACCCAGACTCAAGCCCTGGCCGCTGAGCATGGCTTCTAGCTCGGTCTTGCCCGCATCGGCCAAGCGATAAAACGTCGGCTCGGGCAACCACAGCCGCAGCACCAAGACACCTTCATGACTTACTCGCACATTGGCCGCCATGGAAACGGTTTCGGTAAGGCCGACTTCCAAATCCACAGTCCAGCTCTCTTGGCCCCCCGTGCTATCGTCTTCTGAGCCATCGTGATGTTCCAACTCAATAAACACCGGGTGCTGGTCCGCAAAAGGAATGACCCAGGAATAGTGCGATCGTCCTGCGGCCTGCTGGGCCAAGGAGTCGATCTGGCGCGCTTCTATTTCGTCGATCGCGCCGGAAAGAGAAGTAGTCTCCATATGCCGAGCCTGCATTAACGCCCGCAGCGCTAACATCATAGATTTCAAGCCAGGAGCCGCCTGGCCGGGATTTAGACTGGCTTGGTGTTCGCCAAACAGGCCCATGTTCTGAACCATTTGTCTGAGAACAGTGCTGTCCAGTTTGCCGGAATCCAGAAGCAGACTCGAGAGTCCACGCTGCATTTCTGGCCCACCGGCTTGGGCGGCCAATTCCGGCAGGCGACCGGGGCTGAACAAACGCGACAGGTGAAAACTGCCGATGTGATTGAGTAGGCGAGAAAAACGCCCGTCAGAATCTGTACGCTGGTGCGCGGCTGCCACCTGGGCTGCCAAGGCGGGATCGGTTAGAGCCAGCACCGATTGGCCGGATATCACTCTCACCAACAAGGACACCTGGCCCGGAGGTAAGTTCATACGATCCGGTAGGGGCAGCTGTTGCTTACCAACCAGCAATACATTGCCATCTTGCCGCTGGGTCACCACCGCATTAATGGTCTCTCCCGCACGCAGGCCTAAAAGGCGCGCCTGTTCGGGCTCGACTCTTACCCCAGCAGCTGCGCCTTCGACGTAAACCGTGTTGGGACGAGCCATCATATTGAGGCCTTCTGGACTGAGCATGGTTCCTCCGAATTTGCTTTGCATCACACTGTGCAACGAAGGCTTATATCCTAACGCCTCGTTGCGAGGGTTCGCACTTGACGAGCGCGCCGACACCACCGGCAGATCGGACGAAGCGCCCGCTTGCTGTCCCTGATGCCGAATTACCGGCATTGGACTGGCCTGAGATGTCTGAGTTTGAATCTGAATGGATTGCTTCGACAAACCAGCACTTTGCGCCGACACTGTTTTCGATCCAACTGAAGACCCGCCTCGCCCATCCAATCCAAGTCCTGCATCAGTCGCAAGCCTTGGGTTTGCTTCGGTCACAGGTACATTTGGTGTAATGCGAGCGC
>JAACDS010000108.1 GCA_009936895.1 Pseudomonadota bacterium | reverse complement strand
GATGCGCCTAGACATTCAAACCATCGAAGGCTCCGCCTCACACCCTGACGTACTGCGACGGGCCGGCGCAGACGACGCAGAAATGTTGATTGCCGTTACGTCCAGCGATGAAATCAATATGGTCGCCTGTCAGGTTTGTTATTCCTTGTTCCGTACCCCCATGAAGATCGCCCGAATACGATCCTCTGCCTACCTCGAGAAAGAGGGCTTTTTCCACAAGAATCACATGCCAATTGACCGGCTGATTAATCCAGAGGCCGTGGTAACCGAGCAAATTCACGAACTCCTAAGCCATCCAGGCGCCTTGGACGTGGCCGACTTTGCCAATGGCCGAGTACAGCTGGTGGCCATGCGCGCGGTGCACGGCGGGCCCTTAGTCGGTCATGCCCTGAGCTTTCTGCGTGAAGACATGCCCAACGCCGATACCCGGGTTGCTGCCATTTTCCGACGCGGCCAGTCCATTGTTCCTCGCGGTGATACGGTAATCGAAGCCGAGGATGAGGTGTTTTTCATCGCCGCCCGCGAGCATATCACCAAGGTTATGGGGGAGCTGCGCAAGGCAGAGCAACCCTATCGGCGTATTACCATTGTCGGCGGCGGCAACATTGGCGCGAAGCTGGCCTCGGAAATCGACAAAGAGTATGCCGTCAAACTCGTTGAACTGAGCCCAGAACGGGCAAAGACGCTGGCGAATCAGCTTCACAATACCGTAGTCATACAAGGCAACGCGACGGATCGTGAATTGTTGTTGGAAGAAAACATCGAGCAATGCGATGCATTTTGCGCGCTCACCAACGACGATGAAGTCAATATCATGTCGTCCTTAATGGCCAAACGCCTAGGCGTCAGACAAGTCATCACGTTGATCACCAAACCGGCCTACATTGACCTCGTCCAAGGTGGTGAAATTGACGTGGCCATTTCACCGCAGCAAGCCACCACCGGGTCGGTACTGTCCCATGTGCGTAAAGCCGATGTGGCGCGGGTTCACAGTTTGCGGCGCGGTGCTGCAGAGGCCATAGAAGCAATCGCACACGGCGACGCAACAAGCTCCAGTGTCGTCGGTCGCCGGCTCAACGAGCTTAAGCTCCCCAGTGGTGTGACCATTGGCGCGATCGTGCGGGGCGAAGACGTTCTTATTGCACACGATGACGTTCTTATTGCTACCGATGACCATGTGATTCTCTTCATGGTCGATAAGACCAAGGTGTCCCAAGTAGAGCGCCTGTTTCAAGTCAGCATGAATTTTATCTGACGGATACCTGTGCACCTCTCTGTCATCTTTCGTATTACCGGCACGTTGTTGACTTGCTTCAGCGCAACGTTCATCCCGCCGATGTTGGTGGCGCTGTATTTCGGCGAACAGACGCTTCACACATTTAGCATCGCGTTATTGCTTACCTTGGGCTGCGGTTTGTGCATGTGGCTGCCACTGAGAGGCAATCGTGAGCTGCGTGGCGGGGACGGATTTTTAATCACGGCTCTGTTTTATTTGGGTCTGGGCCTTTTTGGTGCCATCCCTTTTTTGTTAGCCCCGAACTTAAATCTGATCTTCGTCGATGCGGTCTTTGAGTCCATGTCCGGGCTGACCACCACCGGCGCGACAGTGCTGGTCAACCTAGACGACATGCCAAAGTCACTGCTGTTCTACCGCCAACAACTGCAGTGGTTTGGTGGCATGGGCATCATCGTACTGGCCGTGGCAATTTTCCCAATGCTGGGTATCGGTGGTATGCAGCTGTACCGCACGGAATCTCCGGGCCCGGTCAAGGACAACAAACTTACCCCACGCATCACCGAAACCGCCAAAGCCCTTTGGTACATTTACCTCAGTCTCACGGTCGCCTGTGCCTTTGCCTACTGGTATGCCGGGATGAGTGTGTTCGATGCCGTCAGTCACAGTTTTGCGACCGTTGCCATTGGCGGCTTTTCAACTCACGACGCCAGCATGGGATTTTTCAACAGTCCTGCCATCGAAGCCGTCGCCTGCGTATTCATGGTGCTATCCGGTATTAACTTTGGTCTTCACTTTCTCGTTTGGCGCCGCAGGGATCTGCGTTTGTATCTGGCAGACCATGAGGTCAGAACCTATTTTTTGATGCTGTTATTTGTGGGTTTTGCCGTAGTCAGCATTCTACTTAACACACCAGAAACCCAAGACTCAGCCCTTCGACAAGGTATTTTTCAAACGATTTCCTTTGCCACCACGACGGGCTTCGTCACGGAAAACGTCTCTCAATGGCCCGCCGCCGCACCCACCCTACTCTTACTTGCCGCTTTTGCTGGAGGCTGTGCCGGTTCCACCGCAGGGGGCATCAAGCTGGTGCGCGTACTCATGATCTACCTCCAAGGAATGCGCGAAGTGAGGCGTTTGATCCACCCCAATGGCGTCTTCCCCATTAAGCTGGGTAAAACCCCTGTATCTGACCGGCTGATTGAATCCGTCTGGAGCTTTTTCAGCGTCTATGTGCTGATATTTTTGTTGTCCGTCACCGTGATTATGCTGTCCAGCGATTTGGATTTTTTAACGGCTTTTTCTGCTGTTGGCGCAACGCTCAACAACCTAGGGCCGGGCCTTGGAGATGTTGCCAATAACTACGCGGGATTGGATACCGGAGTTAAATGGGTACTCATGTTCAATATGATGCTCGGCCGCCTAGAGATCTTCACCCTGCTGGTGCTGCTAACACCTGCTTACTGGCGGCGATAGAGATCCGGTCTGTTTTCGCCCAAACGCCGAAAGCGTTTATAAGACCATTGGTATTGGGCTGGATCGCGACGAACAATGCTTTCAATACTCGCATTTAGCGCAGCCGCGTGAATGTCTTCCTGGTCGCTGGCAAGCCCCTCGGCCGGTTCGTCGAAGCTCAATCGATAGCGGATGCCTTCAGCGCTAAGCTCCCGCCAAGCCGCAGCCATCAGTACCGTTGGACGACCAACGTTCATCAGCCGCTTACCCAACAGCATTGTTAATGCGTCCTGTCCAAAAAACGGTGCAATTACACCACCGCCTCTACCCGTAGGCACTTGATCCGGCAACACGACAACCACATTCCCAGACTTCAGGCCTCGCATCAGCCCGCGCAAACCCGACGCGTTGGTCGGATACATGTTCGCGCCCTGCCGCTGGCGAGTATTGACGATACTTTCCTCCAGGGCGGCCATATTCGGCGGATCATAGAGAGCGGAAATAGGGTAGACGCGACCTAGGTATATGCTCAAAAACTCCCAGCACCCAAAGTGCGGCATCAACAAAATCACGCCATTCCCTTCTTGCCAAGCGCGCTGCAGGTGCTGTTCGCCGTCAACACCATTGATTTTTTCTAACAATTGATCAATGGGGCGATGCTGCAAATAAGCAAACTCAAATAACAACAGAGTGGCATGAGCAAGCGATGCACGGACCTGATGGTCTTGAGACGCCTGGTCCAAGTCTGGAAAACAATGTGCAATGTTAATCCGGCTTACTCGCGCCATATCGGTATTGAATCGAACCAGCAACCCCGCAATGCCATCGGCAAGGTGCGCGGCCCAGCGGTCCGGGATCAGATTGAGCAACCGAAAAAGGCCTGCAATAAGAAATTTCACCGGGCCTTCAATGCCTGTTGCACCAATGGTTCACATATCTCATAGCGCCAGCAGTCGGGGTGGTGATCGTTCACCATGCCGGCACTCTGCATAAAGGCATAACAAATCGTCGGGCCGACAAAGCGAAATCCCGCTTTCTTCAGTGCCTTGGACATCGCTAGCGAGTGAGGGGTTTGAGCAGGCACGGCGCTGGGCTTTTCCTCATCGGCAGCCGGCGCGAAGGACCAAAGCCACGAGGCAAAGTCAGGGATAGCCAGCGCGCTTTTTGCATTGCCCACCAGTGCGTCAAGTTTACCTCGATGCCGGATCAATCCAGCGTCCAAGACCCATCGCTCTATCGCCGCTGGCTTAGTTTTCGCCAGTATCTGCGGATCGAAACCTGAAAACACCTCATCCATATGAGCACGCTTGTTTAAGACCGTTATCCAGGCCAAACCTGCCTGCTGGCCTTCCAGCATCAAAAGACGAAACAGTGCATGGCTATCCAGCAACGGTACGCCCCACTCTGTGTCATGGTACTCGCGGTAGAGATCGGTGCTTTCACACCAGGAGCAACGCACGATATTTCCCTGTGACGACATATTCGACAGCCGTTACATCAGACGTCTAGATTTACCACCGACAGCGCATTCTTTTCGATGAATTCGCGCCGAGGCTCGACATGATCGCCCATCAAGGTGGTAAACATCCGATCAGCACCAATGGCGTCATCTACGGATACCCGCAGCATTCGACGCACAGACTGATCCATGGTGGTTTCCCACAGTTGCTCTGGGTTCATTTCGCCTAAGCCCTTGTATCGCTGCAGATCGACGCCTCGGCGTGCCTCTTTCTGCCGCCACTCGAACGCTTCTGAGAAGTGTTCGACATCGGTTCGTCGCTCGCCGCGCTGTATAAAGGCACCGGCCTCGAGCAAACCGTGAAGCTGGTCGATCATCGCAGATATTGCCCGGTACTCCGGGCCACTCAAGAAGTTAAGTGGCAGTGCGATTTTTTCCGACACGCCTTTGAGAAGCAGGGTTACCTCGGGCACGTACACCTTCGTTTCCGGGTCCAACTGGACCGCAACCGCTGGGTTTGCATCTAGGTTTTGCCGCAGCACCTCAATCAACGACTCCGACCACTGTTTCACAGCGGCCTCATCGCTCATCAGTTCTGGAGTTAGCTTATCCACCTTAACCAATGCCTGAGTCAGTTCCTCGGGATACTTGCGACGCGATCCTGCCAATGTCTGCATCAAAGCTTGATAGGCAACCACCAGCGTCTCCAGCGCTTCACCCTGAATCGCAGGCGCTTCGGGATTCACGAAGAGCTTTGCATCCTGCAGCGACATATCCATAAAGTAGGCGTTGAGTTCGTCATCGTCTTTTACATAACGCTCCTGCCGGTTCTTTTTCACTTTGTAGAGTGGCGGCTGGGCGATAAAGATGTGGCCGCGCTCAAACAACTCGGGCATTTGCCGGAAGAAAAAGGTCAGTAGCAACGTGCGGATGTGCGAACCATCCACATCTGCATCGGTCATGATCACGATGTTGTGGTAGCGCAGTTTGTCTGGATCAAACTCACCCTTACCAATCCCGCAGCCTAAGGCGGTGACCAAGGTGCCGATTTCTTGGGATGACAACATCTTGTCGAACCGGGCTTTTTCGACGTTAAGAATTTTGCCCTTCAGCGGCAATATCGCTTGAGTGCGACGATCACGGCCCTGCTTGGCCGAGCCACCAGCGGAGTCGCCTTCTACCAAGTAAAGCTCGGACAATGCCGGGTCTTTTTCTTGGCAGTCAGCCAACTTGCCCGGCAGACCGGCAATATCGAGGGCGCCTTTTCGTCGGGTCATGTCGCGAGCTTTACGAGCAGCTTCGCGAGCCCGAGCCGCGTCGATCATTTTACCCACGACCGCCTTGGCGTCCTGAGGGTGTTCCGCCAAATACTCTGCGAAAAACTTACTGAGTTCTTGTTCTACAGCGGTTTTTACCTCACTGGAGACTAACTTATCCTTAGTCTGAGAAGAGAATTTAGGATCAGGTACCTTCACGGAAACCACCGCTGTAATGCCTTCTCGTGCGTCGTCACCCGTAGTGTTTACCTGGGCTTTCTTGACGAGATTTTCTTTTTCGATATAGCTGTTTAGAGTTCGGGTTAGTGCTCCACGAAAACCGGCCAAGTGAGTACCACCATCTCCTTGTGGGATATTGTTGGTGTAGCAAAAGACCTGTTCCTGGAAGGTATCGTTCCACTGCATAGCGACTTCAACGCCGATGCCATCCTCCCGCTCTACATTAAAGTGAAATACTTCATTGAGCTGCTGCTTGTTTTGATTCAGGTATTCCACAAAGGCCTGCAAGCCGCCTTCGTAGAAAAAGGTATCTTCTTTACCACTGCGCTCTTCTTTCAAAATGATCGAGACGCCGGAATTCAAAAAAGCCAATTCCCTCAGACGTTTTGCCAGGATTTCATACTGTAACTTGAGGTTGTGGAAGGTTTCAGGCGATGGACGAAAATAACATTCAGTGCCCCGTTCTTCCGTTTCACCCGTCTCTGCAAGTGGCGCTACTGGGACACCGTGCTCGTAGGTTTGTTGGTAGACCTTGCCGTTTCGTCGAACCGTTAGGCGTAACTCGTCGGATAGAGCGTTCACTACCGATACGCCTACCCCATGGAGACCACCGGATACTTTGTAGCTGTTGTCATCAAATTTTCCGCCAGCGTGTAGTGTCGTCATGATCACTTCGGCTGCGCTGACCTTTTCTTCTGGATGCATGTCGACGGGTACACCTCGGCCGTTATCTTTGACGGTAATGGCCTCTTCTGGGTGCATAATAACGAACACCGTGTCGCAATGGCCCGCGAGAGCTTCGTCAATGGAATTGTCCACCAGTTCCTGCACCATATGGTGCAGACCGGTACCATCCTCGGTGTCGCCGATGTACATGCCAGGCCGCTTCCGAACAGCATCTAAACCTTTTAAAACCTTGATGCTATCGGAGTTGTAGCTGTTGTCTTCTGACATTCTGAACCCTCATGTTTTGAACTCATGCCGACCAACGTAATTTAACACAGAACTGTCACGAGTTCTGGGTTACCGAACCGTGTTCCACGTGGAACACTCGAGTGGTATCCAGTGAGGATAACCCCACCAAATGCTCGGGCTGATCCGTTGTCGTGGCAATCACTTGGCACCCCAGCGACCGAAGTTCAGCAAAGAAACGCTCTCGGTGTGATTCATCCAGCTCAGCCCCAAAATCGTCTAGCAGCACGACAGGTTTTGCACCGCTCCGAGCAGCAAGCTCCGCTGAGTAACCCAGAGCAATCGCACTGGCAATCAACTTGGCCTGCCCTCGAGAAACAACGGCTCTTGCCGAGATTCCGTCGACTCGTATATCGACGTCCGCACGATGGGGACCCACATGTGTCGTCGCATACCGTTTGTCTCGCTCAAAGGAGGCCGCCAACTGTTCCAGAGCTTCCTCTTCGCTAAAACCAGAACCGTGATAACGAAGATCACAGGAGAAATCGGCCCGCATACGAACGAGGGTTTGTTGAACTTGTGCATTTAATGCGACAACGAAGCGATGTCGCCAGGAGCTGATTTCCGCTCCTGCTGCTGCAAGGGTTGCAACCCAAGGGTCCATTGAGAAATCTTCGGTTGGACTTTCTTTCAGCCAAGCGGCGCGCTGAGTTAGTGCCTTACGAAAACGTTGCGCCGTCGCCAGATAGCTTTGTTCCACGTGGAACAATCCCCAGTCGACAAACTCGCGCCTGATAGCTGGGCCATCCAGCACAAGATCGCCAATACCAGGTAACAGCGTCTGCAGCGGCAACAACTCTGCGTATCGGGACTGACGGTTGACCGATTGACCGTCAATGCGCGCCTCATTAACACCCGTAGAAGATTTACTCCGCGCCAGCTTATGGCTCATCGCGCTAGACGCGACTTCACCGCGCACGAGAAGTTCTTTTTCACCATGTCGGATAAGTTGCCTGGTTTGGGGTGTGCGAAAGGATCTACCCCTCGCCAGAAGATGAATCGCTTCTAGGAGCGCTGTCTTCCCGGCCCCGTTTTCACCGACCAGCAGATTGATTCCGGGCGAAAGCGCTAGATCCGCCAGGGCTATGTTACGAAAGTGCGAAACGTTCAGCGTTGCAAGATACAAATCTCGGCTACAGCCTCATCGGCATAACGACATAGACCGCATCACTGTCTTCTGGCGACTCAAGTAATGCAGAGCTGTTTGCGTCACTGACACTCATCTGCACTTGATCACTGTTCAATACGGACAGTACATCTAGCAGATAGCTGACGTTGAATCCAATTTCCAGCTGGTCACCGGAAAACTGCACCGGCACCGTCTCTTCGGCTTCTTCTTGCTCTGGGTTATTCGCTTGAATCGTCAGCGATTCCGGCGTTATCGCTAAACGAACACCGCGATATTTTTCGTTTGAAAGAATCGACGCCCGTAGAAATCCTTGCTTGAGCGTGTCTCTATCACCGCTCAACACCCGCGATACATCCTTAGGCACCACTTTCTCATAGTCTGGAAACTGGCCATCAACCAACTTGGTCGTCAACGTCACGCCACCCTTGGGGACTTTGAGGTGGTTACTGCCCAACTGAATGGAGAGATCCTCATCTTCTTCATCAAGCAGCCGACCCATTTCAACCACCGCTTTGCGTGGCACGATCGCTTGCTTGACGGTTCCGGGCTCCGCATTTGACTCACAAGGTTTCGTTGCCATTGCTAGCCTATGACCGTCCGTTGCCACTGCGCGAATGGTCTTTTCGCCAATTTCCAACAACATGCCATTCAAGAATACCCTTACGTCCTGCTGGGCCATCGCAAAGCTTACCTGATCAATCAGTTTGCCTATTTGGCTCTGAGGCAGCGAAACAACAACATCGGAATCCGCGTTTTCGACTTTGGGAAAATCCACCGCTGGTAGCGTGGCGAGCGTAAATCGGCTGCGCCCACTTCGAATAACCGCGCGCTCCCCTTCCACAACCACGGACACATCTGCGCCGTCCGGTAGTGCGCGCCAAATGTCCGCCAACTTTCGTGCGGGGATTGTCACCTCGCCGGGTTGCTCAATCGGGACCGAACAACGGGCAATCATCTCAACCTCTAAGTCGGTACCCGTTAGCGACAAACCATCGTCATCAGCTTGAATCAGCAAATTCGCCAACACCGGCAGGGTCTGACGCCTTTCAACAACACCGGTTACAAGTTGCAGCGGCTTTAATAAGGCTTCTCTTGGGATCGTAAATTTCATTTCTTTTCAACCTTCTTTGTTGACCCCGAATACCGATCTCGCTGGATCGAGGAGGACGGGGAAAAGACGCATGTCTTGTACCAAACCAACCAGTGACCTAACCACTCAGCAAACGTGACAGATTTCGATAGTCTTCGGATATGTCAGCACTTGTCGCACGTAACTCTGCAATTTTCCTGCACGCATGCAGTACTGTCGTGTGATCTCTACCGCCGAATGCATCACCAATCTCCGGTAGAGAATGATTCGTCAACTCCTTAGCGATTGCCATAGCGACCTGCCTGGGTCTCGCTATTGTTCGACTTCGGCGTTTTGACAACAGATCACTGATCTTTATGTTGTAGTATTCGGCGGTCGTCTTCTGAATGTTGTCGATGGATATTTGACGATCCTGAATCGCGAAAAGATCTCTCAACGCTCGCTTCACTTGCTCAATGGAAATTCGACTGCCCGTAAAGCGTGCATTTGCAATGACCCGGCGCAATGCGCCCTCGAGTTCCCTGACGTTCGATCGAATACGCTCTGCGATAAAAAACGCCACCTCTTGATCCAAGGGTACCCCTTCGGTCTCTGCTTTCTTCATCAGAATGGCCACACGAGTTTCGAGTTCGGGGGCCTCTACTTCTACCGTCAATCCCCAAACGAAACGCGATTTCAGTCGGTCTTCCAAGCCGTCTATTTCCCGCGGGTACTTGTCGCTGGTTAAAATCATCTGCTGTCCCTTTTCCAGCAGGGCATTGAAGAGATGAAAGAATTCTTCTTGTGATCTCAGTTTCTTCGCAAAAAACTGAATGTCGTCGATCAATAGAGCATCTACGGATCGATAGAACTGCATAAAGTCCTGCATTGTTCCCGTTTGCAAGGCCTTCACCATGTCTTGCACAAAACGCTGGGAATGCAGATACATCACCCGCGCGTCGGGTTTACGGCGCAAAATCTCGTTCCCAACAGCTTGCATTAGGTGCGTTTTGCCCAGTCCAACACCGCCGTACATCAACAGCGGGTTGTAGCTTTTACCAGCGTTATCAGCCACTTGTGATGCCGCTGCTTTCGCAAGTTCATTGGATTTTCCTTCAACAAAAGCATCGAAGGTAAATTCTCGGTTGAGGTTGTGCGCAGTTCTTACTAGGTTTTCGCCGTGTTTCAGACCCTGTTTCGGTTCAGCGCGCAACGGTTGCGCTTCTCGCATACCTCCAACAGCAAGGAGCACATCACTTTCTTCGCTAAGCGCGGCAAAGTATTCGCTAATTCTCGTCAGGTAGGTCGATCGTACTTTTTCTTCAACGTAGATATTCGGAGCTAGGAGCGTCAGTTTTCCCTTACTGAAATCCACCTGCAAAGGGCGCAGGTATGTCTCGAATTGATCGCCATTAGTTTCGCTTTGGAGTTGACCTAGGCATTGCTGCCAAATTGCGTCGTTCACTTCTTCTTGCCTCTTGGCAGCCATAACAGCTGCGCATGGGATTTCTCATTCCAATATGTCGTTCTGATGTGCGAATGTCTCTCTTCGAAGACTTCCGATTCTCAGGTCCCCTGTGTGCGACTTGCCTCCTTCACACCTGGAAAAATGCT
>JAACDS010000107.1 GCA_009936895.1 Pseudomonadota bacterium | reverse complement strand
TAGAAAATGGTGGCCAGAGACAGAATCGAACTGTCGACACGAGGATTTTCAATCCTCTGCTCTACCAACTGAGCTATCTGGCCAAGGAGGTCTTGGTCGGTTGAGGCTGTTCCTCAACGAGGCGCGTATTAAAGCGATGTGACCGCCCAGCGTCAACTCTCTATTGGAGGTCGATAGCCCTCGGGTAGGTCTGTAGGTTCATTTGTGAAGTATTGCCACATCTGCTCGCTGAGGTATTTGCGGGTCTCCGGCTCGATCAAACTCAGGTGTTTTTCATTGATCAGCATAGTCTGCAGCGCCTGCCATTCTTGCCACGCCTGAGCGGAAACCTCATTGAAGATCCGCTCGCCCATGGGGCCGGGTAGCGGCGGGCGTTCCAGTGCCGGTAGTTCTTTTTGATATCGGCTGCAGATGAGCATTCGTGTCATGAGATTAACGAAGTAGCGGAGACAGTAGCAGTGTAGCGTGTTGCAGTGGGTTCTGCCGCCGGCCTGATCAACCGTTTAGCAGCTTCAGCGCCGCTGCGGAAAGCCCGATGGTTTCTTCGTTTTCGGTGAGCCGAGCAAGCGGCACCCATCGCTGGGTGCTTTCTTGCACCATCATCGACGGGGCTTTGTTCAGATCAATATAGATGGGCTCGATATCCAAGTGAAAGTGGCTGAATGTGTGACGAAAGCCTTCCTTGTACTGAACCTGGGTGACATCACTGTCCGTAACCCCTTGGCTGTCCAAGAAGGTCTCAACAGAGGTTTCTGCGCTGCGTTCTGGTGGATTCCACAGGCCGCCCCAAATTCCCTGCTGGGGCCGTTGTTCCAAAAGCACGCTGCCCTCCGGAAGACGCAGCACGAAGAAGCGTGCTTGGCGCGTGGGTTTGGGTGTGGCGGTTTTTTTGGTGGGTAGCTCGCTGACTCTCTGTTCTTTGAGTGCTTGGCAACGTTTTTTCAGCGGACAGGTATCGCAATCGGGCCTGCTGCGCACGCAGAGTGTCGCACCGAGGTCCATAATTGCTTGGGTATAGTCGGCAACTCGCCTGGTCGGCGTATGTTCGTCGGCGCGCTGCCACAACATGTTGCTGACGGCGGCAACACTGTAGTGACCGTCGATGGCGTGGAAGCGAGCGAGCACACGCTTCACGTTTCCGTCCAAAATCACCCCGCGTTGCTGCATGGCAATGGCGCGTATGGCACCTGCTGTGGACGGGCCGATGCCGGGCAGTGACTCGAGCTGATGTTGATCTTCAGGCAGGTGGCCGTTGTGCTGGCTGACAATGCGTTGCGCGGCTTTGTGAAGATTGCGGCCTCTGGCGTAATAGCCGAGCCCGGTCCAAAGATGCAGCACCTCGTCGATGTCAGCGTCGGCGAGGCTCGATACATCGGGAAAGCGCTGCATAAATCGCTGGTAGTACTGAATCACTGTTGCGACCTGAGTTTGTTGCAACATGATTTCGGATACCCAAACCCCATAGGGGTTGATATCGGTTTGCCAGGGAAGGTCTTTACGCCCGTGTACGTCGAACCAGGCGAGCAGACTGTTGGCAAACCAATTCATTCATCATTCTGAGCCGATCAATTAAACAAATTCAACAGTTGCTTGGCGCTCTCTCTCCAATTGTCAGGAATCTTGTCCTCTAGGCCTTCCAGTAATTTTTTTCCGCTTCGTCCCGTAGCAGGCGTTTGCCTTCTCGTTTCATTAAATCGCCGACGATGGACATCGCCTTTTTGGTATCCGGCCCGCAGTCGGGTTCTTGCATACTGCCTTTGCAGTAAAAGGGCAGGGGCAGGTCAACAAGCAGCGGATCCACCCGAATGAGTTGGTCTCCCGTGGGATTGGCAATAGTCACCGTGCCACTGAGGTCGATTTGGGCCGTGTCTTGCTCGAGCGTTCCTTTCATGGCGCACATCATGTTGTCTAGGTGTGCCTGCAGATCAACTTGTTCGTTTAACATTGAGGCATCGACGTTGAGGGTTTGGTACCCCATGGCATCTGGCCACTCACCGGTGGGGTCTTGTTTGCCGCCCATGACGCTGATGGTTGAGATTGTTTCTTTCAGTTTCGAAATATCCACCTTGCCGTCTTCGGCCAGCAAGGCCGCGGTCAGCTTTTGATCCTTCAGTTCGACCGAAATCTTGCTTTCAGGCCAGCTCAGGCTATTGATGGTGAACTCGGCCGATGTGCAATCCATTTTGCCGGCATAGGTATTCAACGGATTTTCGGCGTCTTTAGCGGATACGCCATCCAACTCGCTCAGCTCACCTGAACAGATAGCGGACAGTGGCTTACCCCTCCATTGGGTTTCCAGGGTGCTTTTCAGTAACTTGAGATCAGACAGGGTCACGTCGGGGTTTTTCTGCGAGGCGTTTAGCGCATAGATCATGTCACCGGTTAGGTCGATGGGCGCTGAATCTTCCTTCACAGTGCTCGGCTCAGATCCGTTCAGCATCAAAATTTGTGCCTGAAAAGGTGCGATTTTTCCGAACTCGAAATTCTGCAGAGCAAAGCGTTGCACGCGAAAATCGGCGTCTTTCAGTCGCGCTTCGTCCATGATCAGTGTGCCCAGCGTCCAAGTCTCAGGCGATTTGGTCAGTTCTGACAAGCTCAGTCCAATCCGCAGTTTGCCAATATGAATTTGGGTCTCGCCGTCGCGCAGTTTGATGTTTGTAACGGCAACGCCAAGACTGGGTATCACCTGCCAATCTAGCTTGCCTTGAATATCCACTTGATAGCCGCTGGCTGCGGTGAGCTGGGCTCCCAGCTCCGTTTTGAGTCGCTCGGAGTCGCTCAAAAAATAATTGATTGCTGCACCGAGCAATAGCAGCAGAACGAGAGCCGTGATGAAGAGTTTTTTTAGCATGACTAGCTCGTTAAGTGCCGGCAAAGAGCCGGCCAAGGTGACTGTGCCAAGTAATCTAGGGTGTTTTAATCCGCCCGGCAACGACGCTTAGTCGTGTTCGTTCACATTTTGAGCATCGACCTTTGGAAGATGCATTACACTGGTCAAGGTGGACGCTTGAGGCTCGAGCGAACGATCTTTACAACTGTGAGGTTTACATGGCTGTTGATACTTTCGACCCCAAACAATTTGACCCATCGTCGGTGAAGCGCTCGCTTGATGCGGCCTTAGTCGAGCGTGCGGTATCGTGTGCCTTGGCCCAGCCCCGTGCTGGTTCAGAGCTGGCTTTGGCGGCCGAGGATGTGCTCGCGCTTGCACCGCTGGCCGTTCATGCGGGGTGGCTTGAAGCGGGTCAGGAGCTTGCCTCAGATAACCTTGTGGCCTTGATCCGACTGTTCACTCTGGGTGAAGGTCAGTTCTCAACATGGCAGGCCGGAGCGAAATCTGCGGTAGTAAAACTGGTCCGCGTGCTCAAGCAGCGTGGCGAGATGACGCCGGAGCTGACAACGTGGATCAAGGCCAATACCGACAATCGCTTTTTACCTTACGGGGATTTGATGGATCGACTGTAGCGGCCCGTTCCAGTCGAATAGGTCATACCGAGTGGCTTAATCTCTACATTTTTGGCCAAAGGCGGCTAAACTTCTCATGTTCTGCGCGCAGAGCGAGTCATTGCGGCGAAGCGAATTTCCGAAACAGTATTTCTAACAAAAAGTATTTCTAACGAAGAGAGAACAACGTGCGTCAGGCTTCCATCAATCGGGATACCACCGAAACCCAAATCAATCTCAGTATCAATCTTGACGGTAATGGCACCAGTCATTTTGACACGGGACTGCCGTTTTTTGATCACATGCTTAC
>JAACDS010000440.1 GCA_009936895.1 Pseudomonadota bacterium | reverse complement strand
ATGCGGCTGCCCCATGTTGTGCCCATGCTGGGCGACGCCGGTGCTCATGTGGGGTTTTTCACCGACACGGACTCTCCCACCGTCTTGTTGAGCGAGCTGACCCGAAAGCAGGGTGTTTATAGCCTGCCAGAGGCCATTCACCGCATCACCGGCAAGTCAGCACAAATCATCGGACTGAAGGAACGCGGCGAGCTGCGTGAAGGGTGGCATGCAGACATTAACGTGATTGATTATGAAAACCTGCATACCTGTCATCCGGAGTACGTGAACGATTTTCCTCATGGCGTCGGACGTTTCATCGTCAAAAGCCGAGGCTACGACGCGACAATTGTCGCGGGGCAGGTCGTTGTACAAAACGGCGTGCACACCGGACACCGGCCGGGGGAGGTAATTCGCAACTTTGTGCGTGGTTGATGCGTGGAATGTCGTGTTTTCGGACAGCGGCTGTTAAGCCGCCTTTCGAAAACTCTTTGACTTAAGCGCTTCGTCAAACACCTGTCGAGAAGAAGCCATCGAGAGGACGGGACTTACTCCTGCATCAACCAAGCGCCCATGGGTTCTACCAATTCGATGTTCAGTTGGCCAGCTAATCCTGCGGTCCGGTGAACGGCAGAGGCTTGATAAACCGGGGAACTCATCATCTCCATCATGGCCTTTCTGGAGGGGTACATGGCAATGGCTGCTGTATCCCAAAGCTCTTCCACCTCTCCCAACATGAGACGCTCTACTTTGGCTGCAAACATTGGACGACCACCGACCGTCGCCAAATGACCGGCCACTTCGGCGCTATAAACAGCGTAGGCCTCGGCTCCGGTCAGATCAGTGTCGCGACCGTCCGGATACTCGGCTTTTTCCTTGAACTTCAGCAGGTTCAACATGTAAATCGGGCCATCCTGACCCGGCGCCATAAAACCCTCGATCTGTTCCCCATTAGGAAAAACTTTGTTCACGACTTCCATCGATTTGCTCCTCAGCTGAATGCACAATCTTTTACAGCAGCTCAGAATAATGTCCATCATTATTCTGAGCTGTTTTCGCCGCCCCTTCTCTGCACAGATCTAAAATCTGAAAGCGTCTGCCAGGGCTATTGGAAACTCTCCATCCGATAGGCTCGTGCCGCTGCACCGGCAAATAGGTCGGCTTTTTCCGACGCTGACGCGCCAGCAGAAATGCGTTTAAACGCGTTCCAGCACACCTGATAGCTGCACCATCGTTTCTGCACCGGGAAGTTCGATTCGTACATAGCGCGCTCGGTGCCAAAAGCTTCGATACACGTTTCCATCCAAGGACGCCAAGCAGCGGCAACCTCAGGCGAACTCGGTGGCAGAGTCCGATCGCCCTCGTAGCTGGGCATGCGAATTGGCATAGCCCCAAGTTTCACATAGACGTTTTGCCGCCCACTCACGCGAAGAATCGCTGCCTTCCACTCGGCAAAGACTTCATCATCTTTGCCCCGGTACGGGCCGCCGAGAATAGGGCTGCCAACGTGATTGAGAATGATCGTTAACTCTGGATGCGCATCGGCAAGCTGAGCCACTTCATCGAGTTGTGTGTGATACAGCCAACAATCCAGCGACAGACCCATTCGATCAACAACGGATATCGCTTCGTTCACGGTCGCATCCACCAAGAGACCTGAACGGTCGCCCACGTTAGAAATTTGCAGATCCGCATGCCAGCCACTGGAGAGCCTGACACCGCGAAAACCGCCACCGAAGGCTTCAATGTGTTGCTCAAGCAGCGGCTCAACGGCAGCACCCCGGGTGAGATCGACATTGCCAAACATCACATCACACGCACGGGCCGCGCCGAACCCGCCGCTAGCACTCATTGCGACTTGTCCTCGCACAAACTCCGTTTCACCGAGGGACCGCTGCTCTTCAGGCCCGTCTGTGCGGTACATCGAATGACATTCTGCATAAACCGTGGCCACAATGTTATGCCCGCTGGCCAAATCGGAGGCGAGTTCCGGGATTAAGTAGGTGTAGCCATTTCGCACCCAAAGATGATGGTGAGGGTCGATAATCGGCAGTTCGGGTTCAAGCACCTCTTCATCCAATGTCGCTAACCAAGCGTCATCAGGACTCGACTGACCTGTGTTTGCAGCCATACCT
>JAACDS010000106.1 GCA_009936895.1 Pseudomonadota bacterium | reverse complement strand
TAAGAGTTTGGCCGTGATTTAGAGTTTTGTGGCGGCCATAACGGCGGATCAAGTTTGCAAGCAGCAAACAAAGGCGGAGCGTGCGCTAAGTGAATACGACTTGCGTAAAATGCTGCCTTCTGACTCACCCCTTGTAAAATCTCATTTAATTAACCGCCTGGTTGAGATAGCTTAGTAAGGTGTGGGTCTCAATTTATGATTTCTAGCAAAATGCTTTATGTAATTGGAGAAAAAAGTGCCTATTCATTTTACATCTTTAGAATTTAAACAACGGCAAGACGTTGCAAGCGCAGCAATATCGTCAAAGGGACTTGATGCTATTTTGTTGTTTGCTCCCGAAAGTCATTACTGGCTTACTGGCTATGATACCTTTGGGTTTTCTTTGTTTCAAACAATGGTGCTGACGTGCAAAGGCGACATTCACTTGCTGACGCGAGCACCAGATTTACGACAAGCTTTATATACATCAACGTTAAGTGAAGACCATATTCATATTTGGGATGAAGTTGAGGGAGCAAACCCAGCAAAAGATTTAGCTAAGCTTTTGTCAGAACTGGGCCTAACTAAAGGTAAAATAGGGTATGAATCTCAGACCGTTGGTTTAACCGATTTTAATGGTCGCTTGCTACGCGACGCTATTCCGAACCTTCAAGATATCGCAGATTTAATGTTAAATTTACGTCGGATAAAATCTTCAGCTGAAATTGCAATGCACCGAAAGGCAGCTGCTCTCTCTGACGATGCGCTTGATGCGGCGATTGATAGAACCCACGCCGGTGCCTTTGAGGGTGATATTCTAGCCGCTATGCAGGGCGCGGTTTTTAAGGGCGGCGGCGATTATGCCGGTAATGAATTCATATTAGGCTCTGGACCTGGAGCTTTATTGGTCCGGTATTTCTCCGGTCGTCGGCATCTTGACAAGAAAGATCAACTTACTCTTGAATGGTCAGGTGCATTTGCACGTTATCATGCCGCTATGATGCGCACTATAATAATTGGCGAAGCCAACACTATTCAAAGGCGCATGTATGATGCAGCAGCCGAGGCCTTAACTGCTTGCGAAAATGCCATACGGCCAGGTGCACCTATGGGTGAAGTTTTTGAAGCTCATAGTGAAGTGTTTAACGCCCACGGTTTTAGCCACGCAAAGTTGCAGGCCTGTGGTTATGGTATGGGAGCCGTCTATAATCCAATTTGGGTGGAATTTCCTATGTTCTATCAAGGTAATCCACTTTTAATGCGTCTCAACCAAGTTTTTTTCTTACATATGATTTTGGTAGATAGTGCAACTGGCCTCGCAATGACTCTCGGCCACTCAGTACTGGTGACCGACAGTGGCGCTGAACGGCTCTCGCGGCATAAGTTACAATTGCTGGAAGCATAAAGAACGCGCTATCAGACCTAAGCGGTACTACCTTTTCGAGATTAAAGGATTGAAAAGTTTGCAAGGCCAAGGCCAACAATATGACAGAAGCATGCCAATACTAAAGTTTCAAGACACTGGGTGCACGATCCGCCTATCCTGCAGCTTGACTGTCGCGATCCCGCACATTGGCTGCTGCTGTTGGACCGAAACCGTAGCAAAGCCACCTAATTCTAAACGAGCTCAGGAAAGAAAATAAATAGCTTGAAAGTGAATGATCTCGTCCGAGGACTATGATTTCTGTGACTGGACTTTATTTATTATGCTCAAGCGTTCATTCATTAACATTTCAGGGGATGACAATTAGAAGCTCACTTTGAGCAATATTGTAGCGCGAACGAACGGCAATAAAGCGAGCCGACCAGCGTTTCGATTGAACGAGAAGTGTCCATTTGTTGATACCCAGCGCTGTCTTTTAACACAGCCGATAGGTCCGAAAAATTATGGTAACGGTCTAACTGCGATGCATAATCAGCCAAGATGTTTGACGATGGATGCATCTTTGACAATTGTCTTAATGCCTTCTCCCTGGCCTGAAAATATCGAAAGATCCTCAAGCGGATTGCGCTCTAGTAGAATAAGGTCAGCAAATGCTCCCGGCTGTAAGGTGCCGATAAGACCTTCCATACTCAGCAGTTCAGCAGCGATCACTGTTGTACTCCGGATAACAGTTAGGGGGGACAACACTTGCCCACGCAATTCGAATTCGCCCGACTGGTGTGGTTGCATACCGCCTAAAAGGTCGCTGCCATAGGCCATGGGAAGGCCTGCATCTTGCATGATCGTGAGCGATTCAAGGCCACGCAGCCGGACGTCATCAACCTTAGCAATGGACGCGGGCGGCAGGCCCATCGACTCCCCTTCGGACTTCAGTTTGTCATAAGTGATCAGCGTCGGGCAGGCTATACAGCCCATTTGCGCTGCGAGGCGCGCCGTTTCGGAGGTGATCAGATTACAGTGCTCCAATGAGCGGATGCCGCATTCTATAGCGCGTAGAATAGCCTCGTCCGTATATAGGTGCGCGGCGACATAAGAGCCTGCGTTGGTAGCCTCCTCCACCGCCGCGACTAATTCTTCGCGTGAAAACCCCAGAAAGTGGATCGGATCCGAAGGCGAGGACACGCCACCATTGGCCATCAGCTTCAGAAAGTCGGCACCAGTGCGGAATTGTTCTCGCGCAGCTTTGCGTAGTTCGGGTACGCCATCGCAGATCACGCCCATGGCCCCCACCGTCACGGGCCAGGCGGGGACAGGCCTGTCGTCGAATGGTCCACGCTGGTCGGTATGACCACCGGTTTGCGATAGAGCCTTGCCGCAGATATTCAGGCGCGGTAGCTGCACGGGCGCCATCTCCATCGCTTTGCGCAATGGGCCGCTTGCACCACCAAGGTCGCGAACCGTCGTGAAGCCGCGTGCCAACATAGCCTGCATTAAGTTCATCGTTCCCACAGTGGCGATCGCGTCTGGAAGGGCTGCATTTTCTTTTAGGTTAGCGTTCTGGGCATTCACATGGACATGGGCGTCGATAAGTCCAGGCATCACAAAACTGTTTTTGGCATCTATCACCGTGGCAGTGTCGGGGGCGCTTAGCGATGCGCTAACCTCTTGCACATGTCCATCAGACAGTCGGATGTCGATTGCGTCCGAAGGACGGTCTTGGCTGCCATCAATTACGCGAGCATTTTTTACGAGGATATCGGTCATCTGAGCGTTTCCTTTAGGGTTTTCGTTAGACGCATTTCAACAGTGGGATGGCTGAGGTTGCATAGGTGCTAGCACGGATCAGGTCATCTTGGGTGTAGCACCCTTCGGCGTCCAAAATATTGAGCGTTCCGAGCGTTTGATCATTCTCAAGTACGGGTATGCTAAGGCAAGAACCACAGCCAAGCGATGCAATCAGCCCGTGATCGGGAAAAGCCCATTTCAGATCGGCGGCAGTATTGCCCAACCAAGGTTGCCCTTCGATTATGACATGCGCGCCCCAGGGTGTTGGCCCCATTAGCTTACGACCTGTCACTGGATAGGCCTCGCTATTGCTGGAATAAAGCCGCACGACCTCTGGCAAATCTACTTGTAAAACAGTGAACAGGCGAAACCCGATGACTTCTGACAATTGACGTTCTAATTCATGAAATCCTGTTGGTTGGCTCATGGAGTAACCGTTGTGACAGAAACTCTATCTCCGTTGCTGGCTGCTGATCGTGAGATTGCTTCCATTGCGGCAACGCCGGCCAAAGCTTCTTGGTGTGTTACGGGGAACGTTCCGTGGCCGTGTGCGCAATCTGCAAACGCGGCGAGTGCAGCGGCCAGCGTGTCGTTGGCATCGTAATCTATGACCCTTGGCTCCTTATCGATCAAAGCCAATTCCAAATTGTGCTGGTCTTTCATGGCACCCCACCCGGCCGAGCCAAAAAGTTGTAAACGCCAGATTGAATTGGTTGCCATAAGAGTTGTCAGGCTTCCGGTTGCGCCGCATTGGAACAAAAGTTGTACGTTGGTCGTATCGTCCAGTGGCGCTTCGATGGCCAGTTGGCGGCTGAGAGTGGAAACGCTCTCGACTGGGCCTAAAAGGTGGATCATCGCATCAAGCATGTGGATGCCCATTGCTGCCATGCCGCCCGCCGGGTTTTCCGACACTGACCCCCGCCACATATCTGCATTGTATTGATAGCCAAACGGTCCTGAGAAATTGGCATCTATATGTAGCGGAGCCCCTAAAGTGCCCGCGGTCTGCGCGTCATACAGTTCCTGAAACGCGGGTAAGAAACGACGATTGAAGCCAACGGCTAGGGTGACGCCTTGGTTATTGCAAGTGTCTATGGCGCGTCGAGCTTCATCAAATGTGAGGGCCAGAGGTTTCTCGACAAAGACGTGTTTCCCCGCATTGGCGGCTTTGCAGATTTGGTCACAATGCTGGCTGTGAGGTGTTGCCAGCACGACAGCTTGGATCGCCGGATTCTCCAGCATTGCGTCATAATCATCGGAAACAGGGATGCCATGATGTTTGGTAAACTGTGCCGCCTTTGATGGTGTTCGGGTGACGCCTTGTACAAAGCGCAATGGATGGTCCGGATTATTTGTTGCTGCGGCCATCAAGTTCTGGCCCCAACGACCAAGACCGACGATAGCAGCGCAAATAGGACCGTTTGCGCTCATAGCTTTGCGCCTCCGTCCATGACCATTACACTGCCGGTGACCGTACCCGACAGATCGCTAGCCAGATAAACCGCCATTTCAGCAATTTCGGCAGGTGAGGCCATGCGGCCAATGGGTTGTCGGCTTTCGAAAGCCGCGCGGGCGGTGACGGGATCATCCATGGCTTCGATCCGTTGTGACATTGAAGGAGTTTCGACAGCCGACGGGCAGATTGCATTACAGCGGATATTTCGGGACGCATAATCCAGAGCGATAGATTTTGTCATGCCGATTACCGCCGCTTTGCTGGTGCCATAGGCAAAGCGATCCGGCGCTGCTCCTATCGACGAAATGACCGAACCCATATTTATGATGCTGCCTCCGCTTCCTGCCAGCATTACCGGTAGGGCAGCGCGGCACATGTCGAAGGTAGCTGTCACATTCAGGGTCATAGTCTGTGAAAAATCTGAAGGCGTGCAGGTCAGGAGGTCTCCCGTGGCGACCATACCGGCGCAATTGAATAGGACATCGGCCTTATCTTGAACTTTAAAGAACTCGACGACGGCGTCGACATCGGTGACGTCCAGAATTTGAGTGTTCAAGGAGGTTTGTCGCCTTGCCAGGGTTGATAGCCCCGCTTGATCACGGTCAAGCGCGATTACGGTCGCTCCTTCATCCGCAAAGGCTCTTGCTGTGGCAAATCCAATCCCGGCGCCTGCGCCCGTCACAATACAGGTTTTGTTCTGCAAACGCATAATCCAGCAATCCTTTTACTTATCAAAGAGTGTATTGGGCAGCCAAAGCGCAATTTCGGGGAACACTGTCAGCAGTACAACACCAATACACATCAGCACAAAGAACGGCGTTGCCGCGACGGCTATCTTCATGATCGGCGTTCCTGTCAGCCCCTGAATGATGAATAGATTGAATCCGATGGGCGGTGTGATCTGGGCCAACTCTACCATAATCACTAAAAAAATTCCGAACCAAATTGGATCAAAGCCGGCGGCTAAGATGAGAGGTAAAGTAATTGGCAGGCTCATTACCGTTATCGAGATACCTTCAAGGAACATCCCAAGAAGTACGTAAAACACTGCAAGGATTACGATCAGCGCGTAGGGCGACAAATTCATGGCTCCAATGGCCTTGGCCACGTCTTGAGGAACGTGCAAGAAACCCATAGCCGTGGACAGGAACGCCGCCGCGATTAGAATTACCGCAATCATGCAACTGGTTTGAACGGCGGACACTAGAGTACCAAAGAATACGTCCCTGGTAAACTGCCCTGTAAGGATGATCATCACCAGCGTCGCGACTACCCCCACGGCTGCGGCTTCGGACGGCGTGGCCAGCCCACTATATATAGAGCCAAGAACGATGAAGATCAGCAGTGCAATCGGGATTAGGTTGAGCAGGCCGATGGCTGCGTCCTTCAGCCCCGGTTTGTCGCGATCCGGAGGAGCGACCGAAGAGTGCAAAACACTGATGATGATCACATAGCCTGAGTAGAGTGCAGCAATCATGACTCCTGGAAATACACCCGCTGCAAAGAGCCGCGCAATCGAAACCTCAGCTAAAACGCCATAGACAATCATTACAATAGCCGGGGGGATCAGCAGGCCAAGGCTGCCCGCTCCGGCGAGCGAGCCATAGGTCAGCGATTTAGAATAGCCGCGTTTGCCAAGTTCCGAGATGGTAATTTTGCCCACCGTAGCCGTTGTGGCAGCACTTGATCCGCTGATCGCCGCAAACAGGGCAGAGCCGGCGATATTGGTATGCAGCAGACGTCCAGGCAGATGATACGTGAGCGGAGAGAGCCCGCGAAACAACCGGTCGGACATGTCCGTGCGTAACATCAATTCGCCCATCCATATGAACATCGGGATGGCCGATATCTCCCAGGATGTGGCGCTGCGGATTACCAGTGGGGCCATAATCTTCCCGATCCGATCCATCGGCATGTCGATCAGGAATACCAGACCCGTGGTGCTGACCAGCAAAAGCCCGGCAAAAACCCAAACCCCAAGGCCCAGATAATAAATGACCAATAGCAAGATGATGAAGGCAATGAACATGCTTTCCATTATTCCGCCTCACCGTCTTTGGGAACGCCGTCTTTCACCGTAAGAAAGGCGCTTGCGAGTAGCTGGGTCATGAACAGGATAAGCCCAATGAAAATTGCACTGTCAATAAGCCAGATTGGTGTTTCGGTCAGGGTAGGACTGACGGTGCCGCGTGTGAAGTCACGCGCCAGCGTGCGCCAGATGTAGCGCGCCAGAAACAGCGTGATGCCGAAGGTGAAGGCAATGCATATGAGTTCAACCGCGATAGCCGCGCGGCCTTTGATGAAGGACTGCAAGATGCTGACGCGGATGTGCTTGCGATGTCGGAAAGTATGGGCCAGCGACAGGAAGGTCATCGAACCAATGGCATAACCCACGAACTCGTCCATGGAAAACGTCGATGTCGCGAAGAAACTGCGCAGGACGATTTCGACAGAGATATGACAGACAATATAGACAAGCAGGGCAGCGGAAATCCAAACCGCAAGGTTTCCAGCGATGTCATTTACCTTGACGAAGGCTCTCAACGTTTCACTGCCCCTTTGTTTTGATCAATTTAGAAAATTCCTGGGCATTGCACGCATTGCCCAGGAGATTTTTTAGACAGTATCAGCGCGCGGCGCGGTAATCGTCCAGAATTTTCTGACCTGCATCACCAACTTTGCCCAGCCAGTCGGCATAGACCTGTTCGCCTGCGACAGACAACTCAGCCAAGAAACCAGCAGGAACCTCTTTCACGACTGTAATCCCGTTGGCCTCCATGTCGGCGTAGTTTTCGCTAACCCGCGAGGCCAGGGCACCCCAAGCCGCATCGCTGGCCGCTTTTGCAGCGGTTTGCAGAGCGGCGCGCTGATCGTCAGACAAGGTGTCCCATTCGTCCTTATTCACATGTGTCATGTTCAGCGACATCGAATAGTTCAACGCCGAGAAATGCGACAAATGCTCCCAAAACTTGGCGTTGGTACCGCCCTCTGCTGAGGTCAGAACACCCACGATCCCACCCGAGGCAAGCTGGGGTACAACGTCAGCCCAGCTCATCTGAATAGCGGCGGCACCTGCATTGATCAGCGTGCTTGTGCCGCTGGCATCCCATGCCCGAACTTTTAGGCCCGCAAGCTCGGCCTTCGAGGTTATTGGTTTTTTCGCCCAGACACCCGCAGGTGGCCAGGGCGAAGCATAAAGCAGAATTTGGTTGTTGCGCGCAAAGACTTCTTCGTAGGCTGGGCGTGCTGTTTCCCAGAGCAGCTGGGCGTCATCTGCGGACCCTACAAGGAAGGGCAGAGATGACAGCAGGAACATTGGTTCAATGCCGGCTACCTGCCCCATGCTGGTGTTGGCAATTGGTAGCGCGCCGTCGGCGACCGCATCAAAGTGTTCCTTCGATTTGTATCCGATTGATCCGCCAAAGTGGTTGGTGATTGCGATTGATCCGCCCGAGGCCTCCATAGCCGTGTCTGTAAACACCTTTTGGGCCTGCCCATGGATCGACGTTTCCTGATACTCGTTGGCCATATCCCATTTGACATCTGCAGCTATTGCGGACGAAGCCATAAGCGTCGCAGCCAAACCGATGGTGCTTAAAAGTGATGTTATTTTCATATCTATCTCCCTCTTTGGTAAAACCGGCCGAATGTCGGCAAGTCAGTTCGTTAGTCTTTCCTTGCGTAGTTCGAAGCCAGAAAGCCCTTGGTAAACTTGCCCGACGCCTGATCTTCCGCCAGTGCTTCGGGCTTTCTGTCTTCGGGTGCTCCGTACCCGCCTGCTCCGGGCGTCGAGATAACGACCCGCGCATCGGGTGATAGTTTCACACGCGATGCTTTGGACGATAGAGAAGTCGTGTTGCCCTTGCAATCAACCATTTCAAACATTCCGGCTGCGCCTGACTGACCGCCAAAAATTCCCCAAGGCTGGTTGCGGAACCTCTCACCTACGCCGTTAAATTCGCAGGTATGTCCCACCGGGCGAATACTACGCCTAATACCCATGCCACCCCGGTGTTTCCCGGCACCTCCAGAATCCGCGATCAGGGCATAGTCCTCAACCCGCAGGGGATATTCCATTTCGATAGCTTCCACCGGCAGGTTCGATGTGTTAGTTATGTTTACCTGTACACCATCCTTGCCGTCTTTTGTGGCGCGTGCGCCCATACCTCCCCCAAGGGTCTCAAGGTAAACGTATTGCTGAGAGGTGCGCGGATCAATGCCGCTAAATACGGCGCTGGTGTTGGCCCCGTTGGCAGCACCGACCACCTGATCTGGCAGAGCCTCGGCCAAGGCTCCGATCACCACGTCGACAACGCGCTGGCAGGTATTGGCCCTCATCGCAACAGGCGCAGGAGAGACGCAATTTACAAACGAGCCCGGAGGCGCTTCGATACGAATGGCATCGAAAATGCCCTGATTATTGGGCACCTCTGGATCAAGCAGAGCCTTCAGGGCGTAGCAGACGGCAGATTGTGTTGCGTTGAATGTCAGATTGAAATTACCAAGAACTTGATCGTCTGATCCCGCGAAATCGAAGAAAATGTCATGGTCGGACTTGGTAATCTTCAGGGTAATCAGGATGTCCTCGGTCCCCGCACCGTCATCATCCATTACATCAGAAAAGCTATAGCTCCCATTGGGCAACTTTTCGATGGCGGCGCGCATGCGGCGATTTGTTCGCCTGACGATCTCGTCGAACAACCGGACGGTATAATCCGCGCCATGGGTCTCAAGAAACTCGCTAATCCGCTGGTTTCCAAGTTTGGCGGCTGCGATTTGCGCGTTCAGGTCACCCTTACGTTCTGCTGGCAGGCGCATGTTCAGCATCAACAAACGCATAATGTCGTCTTGCAGTTCACCCCCATCGAATAGCCGAACGATGGGGATCCGTAAGCCTTCTGTAAATATCTCGTCCAGCCCGCCGGACATAGAACCAACAGCTGCGCCGCCCACATCGGCATGATGAACTATGTTGGCAACAAAACCGATTAACTGGTCCCCGTCAAAGACCGGCATGGCCAGATTGATGTCCGGCAAATGTGTACCACCCGCCACATGCGGGTCATTCCCAATGAATATGTCGCCAGGTTTGATCGTGTCGCGGTATTGTGCAAGGATGCACGTCATGAGGCCTGACATCGACGCCAGATGGATCGGCAAAGCCATTTCGGCTTGCACGATGAGACGGCCATTGGCATCGGCAATCGCGGTCGAGTGATCATGCCTTTCCTTGATGTTTGTTGAAAAAGCGCTGCGCATGATAGTCAGAAAGCACTCGTCGGCAATCGACTTCAGCCCGTTCCAGCTGATCTCAAGCGCGATGGGGTCAATAGAGACAGCCTCAGGCATCTTGAAGCTCCACTATCAAGTTCAGGGCTGCGTCCACTGTAACTGTCGCATCAGGCGGAACGCAGGTTGTCGCATCAAACTGTGCGATGATAGCAGGGCCAGTTAATGTTGTTCCAATTGGTAGAACTTCTCGTTGGTACACCGGAGTTGACAGGGGCGCGTCGGCAGAAAACCAGACATCCTGTATGACATCAGGCGTTGGCGGGCCCTTGGGACTTTCTGGCTGCGCCATAGCCTGTCCTAGCGGGGCCACCGCTTTTAAACGGACATTCATCACTTCGACCGGAGCGTCCCGATCCACATAACCATAACTGCGCAGATGGGCTGCAAAGAACCCCTCGATCAGCGTTTCCCGGTCTGGTAATTGGGGCGAGCTCTGCGCATTCTCAATCATAACTGGGAGTTCATAGTTTTGCCCAACATAGCGCATATCGACCGAAGCGTTTTTTTGCGCTGGACTCGCGCTGTCGGTCTCAGAGACAATCCATTTGTCGGCCTGCGCGTCAAGCCGCGCCAGAGCCTCTTTCACAGCGATCAGATCCTCGTTCATCCGGGCGCGGCTGGTTGCGACGAAGTTTTCCTGCAAATCCGACTCGATCAAGCCATCGGCACAAAGAATGCCAGGAGAATTTGGAACGATGACTCGTGACAAGCCTAAGGATTTGGCCACATCCGTAGCGTGCAATCCGCCAGCTCCCCCAAACGGCATCAGCACGAAATTGCGTGGGTCATGGCCTTTTTCCGTGGATACCGCACGGATCGCGCGGGTCATGTTCGAAGTCACGATTCCGGCAATGCCCAATGCGGTTGCCGTCACACTTAGGCCCAGGGGCTTGGCAATTCGTTCAATGGCCTGAAACGCTTTTTCCTTGTCGAGGCACAGCCCACCGGCCAATGCCTCGGGTAATCGGCCCAGAACAACATTTGCGTCCGATACTGTTGGCAGGACTCCTCCATGACCGTAACACGCAGGACCCGGAACCGCGCCCGCACTTTCAGGGCCCACCTTCATCAACCCATCCGACCCGATATGCGCAATTGAGCCGCCGCCAGCCCCAACAGTATGAATATCGACCATCGGAAGCCTTATCCGGAAACCCGCAATATCGCGCATGTTGGCGATCTCAGTTTTGCCGTTGCGGATCAGGCAAACATCCGTGCTGGTGCCCCCCATGTCGAGGGTCACAATGTCTGAGATGCCCGACGCAGCACCTGCGGCGGCTGCGCCCACGGCACCTGCGGCGGGGCCGGACAAGGCTGTGCGCACGGGGAACTCCGTCGCCTTGCCGACAGACATCAAACCGCCACTAGACTGAAAAATTCCAAGCTTTGCGTTCGGTGCCACATTACCAAGCGCACGACTAAGCTTGTCCATATAACGGCTGACCTCGGGCTGCAAAAAGGCGTTGATCACCGTGGTCGAAAACCGCTCATACTCGCGAAACTCCGGCTGCACGTCGCTGGAAACCGACACGACGACTCCGGGAAACGCGTTGCGCAAAGCTTTGGCAATTAGTTGTTCGTGGGTCGGATTGAGAAACGAAAAGAGCGTGCAAACCGCTATGCTTTCAACCCCATCTAAGCTGCGCACTTCGTTGATAAGAGCCTCGACATCGGCCATTTCCAAAGCCGAAACAACTTCACCTTCCGCGCCAATACGCTCGGAAATCTCAAGACGGTTCTGACGCAGGGCAAGCGGCGGCGGCGCATCTGTCTGAAGGTCATAGATTTTGGGACGCACCTGCCGGCCAATTTCAAGAAGATCGCGAAAACCCTTGGTGGTCACCACACCGATCTCGGCACCTCGCCTCTGCAATAGAGCATTTGTTGCAACCGTTGTACCATGGGCAATGCGTGCAATTTCGGCCCCATCAATATCCGCGATATCCAGCAGCTCCCGCAAGCCCTCAAGAATGGCACGCGACGGATCATCGGGCGTTGAAGGGCGTTTGTGGACCTGAATGTGGTGGTCTTTCTTATTGCGCGCAGAAAAATCGGTGAAGGTTCCTCCGACATCAACTCCAATCACCCAATCTGTCATCTACCCTCCTACACCTGTCTGCGACTCGCTTGCCAAATACTTCTATTTAATTCAGTATTCCTTTTGTATACTTAAATGACAAGCTGTTAGGATTGATTTAACGCAACCACCTGAAGCATTAATCATAAATGGAGCGCACCTGCCGTGGTCGAAACAAGGCGAGACGGAGAACGAGTTGCAAAAGAAATCAGAACTTCCATCGTTCGGTTGCAGCTCCGACCGGGCCAGAACCTGGATGAAGCTGAACTTTCCGAAGCCCTCGGTGTTTCCAGAACGCCGGTGCGTGAGGCCATAATACAACTGATCGCGGACGGGTTGGTGGTGCGTGATGGCCGCAAGGCGCGGGTTGCACCGTTGGACCTAGACGAAGTGCCCAAGCTCTATGATGCGCTATTGATGTCTAGCCGCATGATCCAGCGTCTTGCGGCGCAAAATAGGACAGAGGATGATCTGATATCCATCGCAAGGGCGCGAGATCGATTTGAGGAAGCGACACGCCATAACAGTGGGGTGGAGCGTTCCGAGGCCAACCTGGAGTTCCACTTTGCAATCTCTAGTGCTGCTCGAAATAAGTACTTCCAATCTTTCTATGATCAAGTGCTGATCGATACGATTCGCATGGCGCGCGCCAGCTGTTCTAGTCAACCATTGTCTAATGCAAGGTCCGATCCATCACTGGCTGCCCATCTGGAAGAAACGACTCTCCAGCACCGCTTGATTTATGCGGCGATTGAACAGGCAGACGCTGCGACCGCCGATAAGCTTGCCGTTTTGCATCACAAGTTGACAACAGACAGGCTTAAGAAAGTTCTGTTTTCAAGCATGACCGATGACGCTCAGGCCCCGAACCTGACTACGGTTTCTGGTGATTGGAAAACATCTTGGCCAGCTTGCCGCGACAGCTGATGAACTGTGCCTAACAATGTTTTGCCACTTCGCGGCCAATCACTCTGATTTGCAATCCGCGCAATGATGAGAATCTCGGATTGAAGCGCTGCAACTTGCCGTCCATCAGTGCCTTTAGCTTTCCGTACGGAAGTATTTTACACTACAAACGCGAAACGCGGGCATCAAGGCAAGAGCAGCGCGTTCCCACTTTGTCTGCATAGCAGATCTTTGTGCAGCGCACAGCAAACGGCAGCTATGCGGACAAAACGGACACCCATCCTTCAAAGGTCAAGGTCCGCTTTGATGAATATCTCCGCCACGAAATGTTCGAGGCCGTGT
>JAACDS010000105.1 GCA_009936895.1 Pseudomonadota bacterium | reverse complement strand
CGCTGTGCAACCCAGTTGGTGTGATACAGCTCTGTTGGTATATCCGTTGGCCAGACCTGGACCGCACCGGTATCGCCACAGGCGGCCACGTTTTGCTGGCCCTTGTCGGTGACGGCCTGATAACGCTTGGCATTCAATTCCGGATGATGCCGGGCCAGCCACAGGTCGTAGTGGGAGTGATTCATGCCAAAGTGATTGGCCAACTCCATGTGTTCGAAGCCTCGATGTGGGCCTGACTCGCCCATGGCTGCCATGCGATTTTCGTAAAAATCGTCTCCGGATCCGAGCCAGGGCTCAAAGTGGGCTTTGCCTAAAATTGCCGTTCGGTAATTGTGCTGCTGCAGCCATTGAGCGATGGTGGGCGTGTCTTCCGGCAGGCTGACTCCGTTCATCCATACGCCGTGACTGGCCACGTGTTGGCCGGTCATGATGGTGGCTCGAGCCGGCATGCAAATCACGTTTTGATTGTGGGCACGCCTGTAGTTGATGCCTTCAGCCGCCAACGCATCGATGGCCGGTGTGCGGGCTACGGTGCCGCCGTTGCAACCCAGTGCGTCGTAGCGCATTTGGTCCGTGGTGATGAAGAGTATTTTTCTGCCCATGGGTACCTCAGGCGGTTAAGTCTTTTCCGAGCGCTGCGGCGTCGGCGGCGTAATGTTCGTAGCTGTCCTTCAATGTGGCGGAATTCAGTATGACTACAGCGGCCAATTCATTGGTTTCGGCATCGAACACTCGGGTCATGATCCAATTGGATTCTGTGCGTCTGCTTTCGCTCAGCGCAATGATTTCGCGTTCCAGTTTGTACGGGTGACCGACAAAGAGCGGCCCCTTGATCATCTTCATCTCTTGGGCAGCGAATAAGCCAATCGCCGGACCTCGGGTGCGAAATCCAGATTGGCCGCTCGTGTATTGAGTCAGCACGCTGATCATTTCCAGCGGAATCACAGCTCTGCCCCAAGGGTTGTCATTGCCGTAGTAAGGATGTTGCTCGGTGATCTGTTGCAATTTCTCGGCAAGACTGAAGGGGTACATGGCCCCCATGTTCTGGTCGAAAGCCCTGTGTGCGTGCTCTGGGTTGCCGGCGCCTAACTGTCCGACGCTGAGGTCGCTGCGAATCACGAGCTGATCGGCCGGGCGCAGTTTCGCTCTGCGTCGGTCCAGTTCGGTCTCGCCGTAATCGGGGCCGAGCGAGGCAGTGCCCGTGAGCACCGGTGTACCATCGCGTTTTTCTGCGCTGATACGTGCCACTTGATCGGTTGCGACTTGTTCAACCATGACTCGGACTTCTTCGCCTTCGACCACCATGGTTTGGTAGTGGGCGCTGATGCAGCCTCGCTCGAACCACGCATCACCAAAAACCTCGTGGAGCATGGGCACAAACTGACTAAAATGGGTGGGTCCTTCGATGGGCGCACCAGCGAAGCCAAGGTCTTCCGCCATTTTGTCATCGTGGATGGACAGATGGCCGTCGTATTCTTGGTCGCCTAGCATTTGTCGCGGTTTGCGAAACTCTCCAACCAGCATCGTCGGTTCTGCCATCGGTTTGCTCCTCTCTCAAATGGTAATTTAGCAATGAAAGAATCTAGCAGAAGACATGCCCAGTGTCCTTACAGCTGGTTTCCGCTTAGCCTGTTGCCGTCTCATCATGACTTGTGTTGAGATGATGGCCGCTTAACTGGGAGAGAAGGCAATGACCTACGCGCATAGAAGCGATATCTACGATGCGGACACTCATATGATGGAATCGCCGACCTGGTTGGCCGAATTTGCCGACGCCAAATTGCGTCCTCATCTGACACCGTTTGGGCAAGGTAAGCCGGCTGCATTGGAAAAAGCCGCGCTGGCCGTGGCGGGGTTCGAACGCCGGCGAAACAGCGCCGAAGCCTACGCGGAAATAGAACAGTCGTTCATGTCCATGAAGCACAAGGGGTTCCAAGGCCTTGGAGCATGGGATCGTGATGAGCGAGTCCGCGTCAATGATTTACTTGGGTTTCAGGCGCATATCGTTTTTCCAACGGCTGCCTTTGATCAAGTGCAGGGCGCCAAAGACCCTGAGATTTTTGCGGGTTCGGTGCAGGCACTGAATCGAGGCCTAGCCAGTTTTTGTGAAACCGACGCGCGCATGCATCCGGCAGCCTACATTCCCTTTCGCCATGGTCCTGAAACCGCCTTGGAATATCTGGATGCTGCCATTGCTATGAATTTTTCGATCGTCATGATTGACACCATTGCACCACAGGGGACTCGCGCGTTTACCCATCCGGATTTTGATCCGATCTGGGCGAAAATTCAGGACGCCGACATGGCCATTACGATTCATGTTGGAACCGACGGTGGCTGGGATCCTGTGCCGCTCTCGTTTTATAACAATGGGGGTTCGGTGCCCGAGCACAGCGAGGGGGACGCGCCACGTGACGCCATCGCTTATATGGGCATTCAGTACAATGCCGAACTGTTTCTTGCCGCGATGATTTTTGATGGCGTGTTCCATCGCTTTCCGAGATTGAGGGTGGCGGTGGTCGAGCTAGGGGCATCTTGGATTATCTCTTGGATGAAGCATATGGATCAGGCGTATCGAGCATTTCGCCGATTGCAGGATCTGTCACAAGTCCAGATGCAACCATCGGAGTACGTGCGCAAACACATCAAGGTCACACCGTTTGCCGGCGAAGATGTGGGCTGGTTGCTCAACTCCGGTGCAGAGGATCTTCTGCTGTTTGCTTCGGACTACCCGCACCACGAGGGGACAGATGACCCGATTGGCAGGTTTGAGAAGACCATGGATGGGGTCAGTGAGCCGGTCCGACAAAAATTCTACGCGGATAACTTCCGCAGCTTGTTGGGCAGCCGTCTGTCCACTTAATCGAAAACGGTATATTGGTTTTAACGTAACAGGAGAGACTCAAAGTGCAGGATATTTATATTGTTGAAGCAGCACGCAGTCCAATCGGCAAGCGCGGCAAGGGCTTGGCGGGTTTGCTGCCAGCGGACTTGCTGGGAAAGGTTCAACGCGGTGCTTTGGAGCGCGCGGGGATTGATCCCGCCAACGTTGGTCAGATCATTGGGGGCTGCGTGTCCCAGATCAATCAGCAGTCTTTCAATATTGCTCGGATCGCTTGGCTTTCTCAGGGTTTTCCTGAAGAAGTGGCTGCAACAACGGTTGATTCTCAATGCGGTTCCAGCCAACAGGCAACATCGCTTGCAGCGGCCATGATTGGCTCGGGCATGGAGGACATCGTGATGGCCTGCGGTGTGGAGATGATGTCGGTGATTCCACTAGGCTCTAATATGGCCGGCGGCGTGCCTATGGGCGAAAGCTACATGCAGCACTATCAGCCGACAAGTCAGTTTCAGGGTGCGGCCATGATCGCTGAGGAATATCAGATCACGCGACAGGACACCGATGCCTTCGGTCTATCGAGCCAAGAAAAAGCCATTGCTGCTTGGGAAGAAGGTCGTTTCGATCGCGAGATCGTGCCCGTGGAAGCCCCGGTGCTGGACAAAGAAGGCAACCCAACCGGTGAGACGCATACCGTTTCTCGAGACGAGGGTTTGCGTGCGACGGATATGGAATCCTTGGCCTCGTTGCAAGCGGTGCCGGGTCAGGAAATTCATACCGCGGGCTCCAGCTCTCAGGTATCTGACGGTGCAGCCGTTGTGATCTTGGCCAGTGCCAGCGCTGTGGAAAAATATGGTTTGAAGCCCAGAGCCAAAATTCTCGCGGCCACGCTGGTGGGGTGTGATCCCGTCACCATGCTGAAGGGGCCAATCCCGGCTACGAAAAAAGTGCTGGAGCAAACGGGTTTGAGCATCGAGGACATCGACACGTTTGAAGTTAACGAAGCCTTTGCCTCGGTAGTGCTGGCTTGGCAAAAAGCCGTGGGAGCTGATGCAGATAAGGTCAATCCAAACGGCGGAGCGATCGCCCTAGGTCACCCTACAGGCTCCACCGGTGCGCGCCTGATCACCACGGCTCTGCACGAACTCGAGCGAGATGAAGGTCGTTATGGGCTGATCGCCATGTGCTGTGGCGGTGGCTTAGGCACTGGCACGGTGATTGAGCGGCTCTAGCTAAACAGATCGGTACCAAGGCAACACAGCCATGAATGGCGTGGATGGCATGCTTACGCTGGTCAGTTGCGCCTTTTTTATGGGTTTGGTTGCGTGGATTTCCTATGTGAAAACCCGCGGAGAGGTGGCAACCCGAGACGGTTATTTTCTGGCGGGCCGTGGCCTCACAGCGGTCTTTATCGCCGGCTCGATGCTGCTCACGAATCTTTCCGCCGAGCAACTCATTGGTCTAAACGGTTCGGCTTACGGATTTAACTTAAGCAGCATGGGCTGGGAGGTCACCGCCGCGGTGGCCACCGTATGCATGGCCCTCATCTTCCTGCCTCGTTATTTGGCTGGTGCTTTTACCACCTTGCCGGAATTCCTCAATGATCGTTTCGATGGCAGCGTGCGTGCGCTATCGGCGGTTCTTTTCATGGTCGGCTATGGTTTGATCACCATTCCCTCGGTGCTGTATGCCGGTTCCATTGCGGTACTGCAGCTTTTTGATGTGCCCACACTGTTGGGTATTTCCTACGCCCAAGCCTTGGTGGTGACCATTATCACCATCGGCTGTATCGGTGCGCTTTACGCGGTGTTTGGCGGCTTAAGGGCGGTGGCGGTCTCTGACACCCTCAACGGTATAGGCCTGTTGGTGGTTGGATTGGCGGTACCGGTGTTGGGTTTGATTGCCCTAGGCGATGGCAGCTTGGGTGATGGCTTGCATACCGTGGCCAATACCGAGACACATAAACTCAACGCCATCGGCGGCGCTGACGATCCCACCCCGTTTGCCACCCTGTTTACCGGCATGGTGTTTGCGAACCTGTTCTACTGGTGTACGAATCAATACGTGATTCAACGCACGCTGGCCGCCAAGAGCCTGGCCGAAGGCCAAAAAGGTGTGCTGTTTTCAGGGTTCTTCAAAGTCATGGTTCCATTTTTGATGATGTTGCCGGGTGTGATTGCCTATCATCTGTATGGCGGAGCCGACGAACCTGGCGGTCTCGCTTCGATCGATTTGGCGTATCCGCGGTTGATTGCAGATGTGTTGCCAAACTACGCCATGGGGTTCTTTTTGGCAGTGTTGTTGGGCGCCGTGTTTTCATCCTTTAACTCATTGCTGAACAGTGCGGCCACGCTGTTCTGCTTGGACGTATACCTGCCGTATCGTGCTCGGCAGGGTAAGGGTGTTCTCAGTGATGATGGCCTGCTTCGGGTGGCGCGTCGTG
>JAACDS010000439.1 GCA_009936895.1 Pseudomonadota bacterium | reverse complement strand
CAGATTGAGGGCGGCGTCACGCTCGAGGGAAGCATCCGTATTAGCGGCGCAAAAAATGCAGCGCTACCAATCTTAGCGGGCTCACTGCTGTCGGCAGATCCCGTGTTGATATCAAATTCGCCTCACCTGCATGACGTTACTACAATGATCGAGCTGCTTGCCTGTCTGGGCGTCGACGTGACGCTCAACGAAAACATGCAGGTTGAAGTTGTCGCGAAAAATCTCACCAGTCTCCGAGCTCCCTACGAGTTGGTGAAAACCATGCGGGCATCTTTTTTGGTGCTTGGCCCTTTGCTCGCGCGTTTTGGTGAAGCGGAAGTTTCCTTGCCCGGTGGCTGTGCCATTGGGTCTAGACCCGTGGACCAGCATTTGAAGGGCCTTGAGGCCCTCGGCGCGGATATTGAAGTGACGGACGGATACGTGCGAGCTCGCTCGAACGGGCGATTGGTTGGCTGCGATGTACATATGGATCTGGTTACGGTCGGCGGCACTCAGAATCTGATGATGGCAGCGACGCTGGCGTCAGGTACGACTCGGCTTTTCAATGCGGCCTGTGAACCCGAAACAGTCGACTTGGGTAATTTTCTCAATGCCTTGGGTGCGAAGGTGTCGGGTCACGGCACATCGACCATAGTGATTGAAGGTGTGGAAGCGCTGCACGGCGGTTCTCATCGCGTGATGCCGGATCGCGTGGAAGCGGGCACCTATCTTGTGGCGGCGGCGGTGACTGGCGGTCACGTGCATTTGCGTGACGTCGAACCCGAAACCTTAGGCGCTGTGCTGGACAAACTTCAGCAAGCGGGAGCCGACGTCACGGTTGGCGACGATTGGATCGAGCTGGATATGGCCGGTCGACGCGCAAGGGCCGTGGACATCGAAACATCACCTTATCCGGGTTTTCCTACGGATATGCAGGCCCAGTTCATGACCTTGAACGCGTTAGCGCAGGGCACCGCGACGATTAATGAAAATATTTTTGAAAACCGGTTTATGCATGTGCATGAAATGAAGCGGTTGGGGGCGGATATAGAGCTTCATGGCCAATCCATGGCAGTGGTTCAAGGTGTGGAAGAACTGCGTGCCGCGCCGGTGATGGCAACGGACCTGAGGGCTTCATCAAGTTTGGTCTTAGCGGCGTTAGCGGCGGTTGGTACGACAACAATTGACCGCATTTATCACATCGATCGCGGTTATGAGACCATTGAAGAAAAGTTGGGACAAATGGGTGCCAAGGTCCGTCGCATTAGCTAGTGCGTTGCAGTTTTGACGGACGATTTGAAAAGACAACAAACACAGCGTAATCGCACAGTCGGTAACGATGACCTATTCACCCCGATAAGAAGGTTTATTCATTCATGGGATTAGTGATAGCCCTGAACAAAGGGCGTATTTTCGAAGAGTGTCTTCCGCTCCTGGCGGCCTGTCAGATACAGCCGACCGACGACCCTAAAAAATCGCGCAAACTGATATTTGATAGCGTCACCGGCGGGCACAGAATTATCGTGGCCCGTTCGGCTGATGTGCCGACCTATGTTGAAAATGGCGTCGCCGATGTGGGTATTACCGGCAAAGACACCATTTTAGAGTACGGCGACGATATGACGTTTTACGAACGCCTCGACCTCAAAATAGGTGCCTGCCGGATGATGACTGCGGGTCCCGTTGGCGTGCCAGAGCCTGATCAGGGCATTCGCGTGGCGTCTAAATTCGTCAACATCGCGCGCAAGTACTACCAAGGCCAGAGCAAGCAGGTGTCTTTAGTGAAGCTGTCTCGGGCTCTGGAAATTGCGCCACTGCTCGGTTTGGCAGACTGCATTGTGGATATTGTAGACACGGGCAATACGCTGAAGGCAAACGGTCTCGAGGCGAGAGAAACGATTTGCGACATCAGTACTCGACTCATCGTTAATCGGGCGTCGATGAAAACCAAATTCGAGGCGGTTCAGCGTTTGATTCACCAGCTTGAGGAAGCGGTTGCTGATCAGGGTGCGCAGGAAGAGGGTGTATAGCGTTGCGTGAACTTGACGCAACATCGGCGACGTTTGCAGCGCAGTTGGAGCAACTGCTCGCCTGGGATTTGGGGGTCGACAGCGATATAGACGTCGCCGTCGCGCAAATAATTAAACAGGTGCGCAGCGCAGGTGATGAGCAGCTGCTGGCCCTGACGCGCAAGTTTGACAACCTAGACGCGCAAAGCATATCCCAGCTTGAGATCGACAAAGGCGAGCTGGCGGACGCATGGGCTCGGCTCGACTTGTCCTCACAGCAAGCGCTGACCACCGCGGCAGATCGTATTCGCCGGTTTCATCAGCGGCAACGGGAAGACTCCTGGTCGTTTACGGATGAGCTGGGCTGTGAGCTAGGGCAAAAAATACAGCCGCTGGATCGGGTTGGGGTATACGTTCCCGGCGGCAGGGCGGCCTATCCGTCGAGTGTGCTGATGACGTTAATACCCGCCAAAGTTGCCGGCGTGGAAGAAGGTGTTGTGGTGTCGCCCACCCCTTCTGGTGAGCGTAATGACATGGTTTTGGCGGCGCTTCACCTAGCCGGGGCTGATCGGGTGTTTACCCTAGGAGGTGCTCAAGCCGTCGCCGCTCTTGCCTACGGAACGGAATCAGTGCCACGTGTGGATAAAATTGTGGGCCCGGGCAATGCGTTCGTTGCTGCAGCCAAGAAGCAGGTCTTTGGCCAAGTTGGTATCGACATGATCGCGGGTCCAAGCGAGGTGTTGGTTATTGCTGACGGCACGACAGAAGTAGAATGGGCCGTTTTAGATTTGTTTTCCCAAGCGGAGCATGATGCCTCTGCTCAGGCGATTTTGATCAGCACGGACCGAGGCTTTTTGCAGCAGGTGGCGCAAATGATCGAAGGTAAGCTGCCAACCATGCAGCGTGCCGACATCATTCGCGAGTCCCTGGACGGGCGAGGCGCACTTATTTACTGCGAGAATCGTGAACAGGCCTTAGTGGTTGCCAATCGCATCGCAGCAGAGCATCTAGAGCTGGCTGTTGCAGATCCTGATCCTTGGATTGATGGGCTTCGTCACGCCGGAGCGATATTTATCGGCCCGCATACCGGAGAGACCTTTGGCGATTACATGGCCGGTCCCTCCCACGTGCTGCCAACTTTCGGCACCGCACGTTTTGCGTCTCCCTTGGGCGTGTATGACTTCCAGAAGCGCAGTTCCATGATTCGCATGTCGCGTCACGCAGCAGAATCCTTGTCTGCGCAAACGGATTTGCTCGCGACGTCAGAGGGTTTGGAGGCACATGCATTAGCCGCCCGCGTTCGAGGAGGCGGCTCGCAGGAATGAATGAGTCCGACGAGTCTGTTGTGCCTGATCCAGGCCCAGGTCACCTGACGCCGGCGGGTCTTTACCGCAGGAGTATTGATCTCGGTGAGTTGATGCCGGATGTCGCTCAGGCCGCGGTGATCGATCGGTTAGACCAACTCTTTGAGCGAGCTATGAAGCGACAAACGCCTAGCAGCGGACTCGTCAAAGACGTCTTAGTTAAGTGGCTGGGGCTCTCATCATCAAACGTCGCCGGCTCAGTACGAGGTCTTTATATTTGGGGCGGCGTTGGTCGCGGCAAGACCATGATGATGGATATGTTTTGCAGCGCGCTGCCTCCGGAGCGGCGGCAGAGAATGCACTTCCACCGGTTTATGCGACGCGTTCACGACGCCTTGGGGCGCTATTCGGGTCAGGCCAACCCGCTGCTTAAGGTCGCGGATGAAATCGCCGCAGACGGCGACATACTGTGTTTCGATGAGTTCTTCGTCTCTGACATTGGCGACGCCATGATTCTCGGGGAGGTGATGACCGCCCTTTTCCAGCGCGGGGTGTCTCTGATTGCGACTTCGAATGTGGAGCCGGTCAATTTGTACAAAAATGGATTGCAGCGTTCGCGCTTTTTGCCGGCCATTGATCAGATTTACGCCCACTGTGATATCCACGAAATCGACTCGGGTCAAGACTTCCGGCTGCGTACTCTTCAGCAGGCCAAGCTTTACCACCACCCACTGGGCGACAAAGCCCAACAGAGCCTGCTGGCCGGTTTCAGTGCACTAGCGGCAGAATTGGAAAAGAACAACGTCAAGCTGAGAATTGAAAACCGTGTGATTGAGGCGGTGAAAGTCGCCGGTGACGTCGCTTGGTTCGATTTTCCCAGTATCTGTGAGGGGCCACGGAGTCAAAACGACTACATCGAATTGGCGACCCTGTTTACGACAGTGTTGGTGAGCAACATCCCGCTACTCGACGCGTCACGCGAAGACGCCGCTAGGCGTTTTATCAGTTTGGTCGACGAGTTGTACGATAGACGAGTGAAACTGATCGTTTCGGCAGACCAGCCGATTACTACCCTGTACCAAGGCCAGCGACTGACCTTTGAATTTGAGCGAACGCAGAGCAGACTATTGGAAATGCAGTCAGAAGCGTATTTGAGCGAAGCCCACGTGGCGTCTTGAGGTCTAAAAGGTCAATTAAGTGAAATCTATTGGCTTCCGCGCCTTCAGGCCTGTTGTAAAGCGGCAAGTGCTCCACTATCATTCGCGTCCCTTTTTTTAGGGCAAGTCGGCGAACCCTATAAACATTCATCGACCCAGAATTTTGCTAGTCCCGGATGGTTTGCGGTCATATCAGTAGGTGTGGCAGCAGGCGCGGAACCAGGCCCGGCGTAGATCAAGTAAGAGGCAGAATATGAAAACGGTAAGTATGCGCGAGCAGGATGTCGTCCGGGCGTGGTGGATCATCGACGCGGCGGACAAGACCCTTGGTCGTATTGCAACGGAAGTTGCCAGCCGACTGCGTGGTAAGCACAAGCCAGAATATACTCCACACGTCGATACCGGAGATTTCATCGTGATCGTCAACGCAGAAAAAGTCCGCGTTACCGGTAACAAAGAACAAGGCAAGCTGTACTGGCGTCACTCGGGTTATCCCGGCGGCATACGCAGCACGTCGGTCGAGAAGATGCGGGCGGAACATCCGGAACGCATGTTGGAGATCGCTGTTAAGGGCATGTTGCCTAAGAATCCATTGGGGCGTGCGATGTTTCGTAAGCTCAAAGTTTATGCTGGGCCTGAGCATCCTCATACGGCACAGCAACCTCAGGTCCTGGAGTTATAGATGACTGATTACAACTACGGAACGGGTCGACGTAAGACCGCTGCAGCACGGGTATTCATCGCGAATGGCACCGGACGCATCATGGTAAACGCTCGCCCGCTGGACGAATTCTTCGGTCGCGAAACGTCGCGCATGGTGGTAAGGCAGCCGCTCGAGGCTGTTGATCTAACGGACAAGTTAGATCTGAAAATCACGGTACGCGGTGGCGGAAGCTCTGGCCAAGCCGGCGCGATTCGTCACGGCATCGCGCGAGCGTTGGTGGAATACGACGAGAATTTCCGTCAGCCGATGCGTCAGGCAGGTTTTCTGACGCGGGATGCAAGAGCGGTTGAGCGTAAGAAAATTGGTCTGCGTAAAGCGCGTAAGCGGCCACAATTCTCCAAACGATAATCTTGGAGGGGTTTCACGACCCTTTGTTGGGCAGCTGTGGGAAGGGATGACAACTGTGGTAGTCTTCCCCCTCGCGAAAAAGGCCGTTCGAGAGGGAACGGCTAAGCCTAAAGAAATTGACATTCGAGGGTCAAATCCGAGCAAGTCAGGTCTGCTGTAAATGCAGCAGGGTGGTAGCAGAGAGCCGCTGTTAATGAGATGTCTGGGGCGAGTTTTCGCAACCGGGCAGTTAAGGCGGCGTGTTTTATCAAGGACAATAGCCGGACGGCTGATCTGTTCAGGCTAGGAAACTAACTAGACAAGGGAGCTTACCGTCGTGAGCGATGGCGCAGTGAAAGATGCCCCGGATGGGGAAGGTGAAGGGGGCGCAACGAACAGCCGCCGCTATTTCTTGATTCAGGCTACCTCAGCGGTAGCAGCCGTCGGCGCCGTCGGCGCAGCGTGGCCATTCATCAAATATTGGACGCCTAGCGCCAAGGCAAAAGCAGCCGGTGCGGCAGTGAAAATTGATGTGTCTAAGCTGGCCCCAGGCGAAATGCTGAGCCCCATCGTCGCTTGGCGCGGTAAGCCAATCTTTGTTGTCTACAGGGATCAGGCGGTTATTGATTCGCTTGAAGTGGATACCAATGGACTGGCCGATCCGGATTCTGCGAACCCAGACCAACAGCCCGAGTTTGCGGTTAACCCGTGGCGCTCGGAGCGACCAGAGCTCGGTGTATACGTTGGCATTTGCACCCATCTAGGGTGTTCCCCCAAGTACGTTGAGTCAGAAAACTTTGAAGAGACCGGCCAGGGCGGCTTTTTCTGCCCGTGTCATGGCTCCAAGTTCGATTTGGCAGGCCGAGTAGTTGAAGGTGTCCCGGCACCGTACAACTTGGAAGTCCCGCCTTATCAATTCGAGTCCGATACAGTCATCGTAATCGGCTAGAGGTGTTTTAGGCTCGGCGGTGACGTCTGCCACATAACGGCTACAGAAGACAAAAATTAATTCTTAAAGACTCATAGTCTGAAAGAAAAAAACTCGTAAAGTTAAAAGGTGTTGCTTAATGGATAAGACCGAAGCACAAGGCCCCAAGTCAGGCCTTGCAGGTGCCATGGAGTGGTTGGATAAGCGTTTTCCGGCTACAGAGACCTTCGAATATCACATGTCGAAGTACTACGCGCCAAAGAATTTCAATTTCTGGTACTACTTTGGCTTTCTCGCCATGTTCGTATTGGTCAATCAGCTGATAACGGGTATCTGGCTGACGATGAACTATGTTCCCAGTGGCGACGGCGCATTTGCCTCGGTTGAATACATTATGCGAGACGTCGAGTACGGCTGGCTGATGCGATACCTCCATTCAACCGGTGCCTCTTTCTTCTTCGTAGTGATCTACCTTCACATGTACCGTGCCCTGCGGTACGGCTCATACCGTGGCCCTCGGGAGCTGCTTTGGCTGATCGGCATGGCGATCTTTATTGCACTGATGGCCGAAGGCTTTTTTGGATACCTACTTCCCTGGGGCAACATGTCCTACTGGGGCGCTCAGGTCATTGTGTCGCTTTTTGGCGCGATTCCCTATATTGGCCCAGATCTGATGGAGTGGATCCGCGGCGATTTTCTGATGTCCGAAACGACGCTGAATCGCTTTTTCGCTCTGCACGTGGTAGCACTGCCATTGGTGCTGTGTGTCTTGATCTTCGTCCACTTAGTGGCACTGCACCATGTAGGCTCTAACAACCCTGACGGCATTGAGATCAAGAAAAACAAAGATGAAAACGGCATTCCCAAGGACGGGATTCCGTTCCACCCGTATTATACCGTACATGACATTCACGCAATGGTGGTGTTCCTGTTCATCTTTTGCGCGGTCGTTTTCTTCGCGCCAGAAATGGGCGGCTACTTCCTAGAGAAGCCAAATTTTGAGATGGCAGATCCGCTGAAGACGCCTGATCACATCGCACCGGTTTGGTACTACACCCCGTTTTACGCGATGTTGCGTGCAGCAACATTCCCGCTCTTCGGGTTGTCCGCGAAGTTCTGGGGATTTGTTGTAATGATTGGCGCTATCGTCATACCCATGGCTCTGCCTTGGCTTGATCGTAGCCCGGTGAAGTCTATGCGTTACAAGGGTTCCATATCTCGCATCATGCTGATGATCTTTGTCATTAGCTTCTTCATTCTGGGGTATCTGGGTACTCAAGCTCCCTCGAAGGCCGGCACTATTGCTGCCCAGGTCTGCACAGCCCTGTACTTTGCCTACTTTATACTGATGCCTTGGTACACCCGGGTAGAAAAAACTCAGCCTGAACCGGAGAGGGTCACGGGATAATGAAAAAATTACTGCTTACTCTTTTGTTGGCGATGCCTGTCGCCGCATGGTCAGCCGGTGGCTCCGATTGGCCGATGGAGGATTTTGAAGGGGATCTGCACAATTTGCCGAGCCTTCAGCATGGTTTCAAGCTCTATACGAACTACTGTTTGGGCTGCCACGGCCTGCAGTTTCAGCGTTATCAGCGAACCGCCGATGACCTGGGCATTCCTCACGATATCGCGCTGAAAAACCTGGTCTTCACGGATCAAAAGATTGGCGACCTGATGACAACAGCGATGCCGAAAGAGGAATCGAAGGCATGGTTTGGCGCAGCGCCTCCCGATTTGACCATGGTGACCCGAGTGCGCGAGCCTCACTGGGTCTACAATTATTTGAAGACGTTCTATGTTGATGAAAGCCGTCCCTTGGGCGTCAACAACAAGGTGTTTACCAACGTCGGTATGCCCAACGTGCTTCTGGATTTGCAGGGTGTCCAACGACAAGTTTGCACCGACGGCGTTTGCGATGAATTGGTTGTCGAGGCTGGTACGGGCGCAATGAACCCAGAAGAGTTCGATGCAGCGATTTATGACCTGACGAACTTTCTGTACTACGTTAGCGAGCCAGCTCGGCTGGAGCGCCAGCGTACTGGCGTCTTCGTGCTGCTCTTTTTGATTATTTTCGGCAGCTTTACGTACCTGCTGAATCGTGAATATTGGAAAGACATAGATCACTAGTCCACAGGGGAAGATGTGGCCGCTGATAGCGGCCAAATGCGCATTTGACATCGCGAACGAGCGATCCCGCCCACCATAAGAGATAAACGCAGATGAGTATTGTTACCAAGCGGTCAGCAATGACCCTATTTTCGGATCCGAGAGACCAGTATTCACATCGCGTCCGTCTAGTTCTGGCCGAAAAAGGTGTGACCGTTGATATCGTTGATATCGTTGCGGGCAAAGAACCGGAAGATTTGGCCGAGTTGAATCCCTACAACACGCTGCCGACACTGGCAGACCGGGATTTGGCCCTTTACGAGGCGAACGTCATTACAGAATACTTGGATGAACGTTTTCCTCATCCGCCCTTGCTGCCTGTTTACCCAGTGCAGCGTGCACTGTCCCGTCTGTGGATCTCGCGAGTAGAAAAAGAGTGGAGCACTCGATTGGACTTGCTGATGTTGGGCAAAGGCCGCGAAACTGTCTTGAGTAAGGCGCGCAAAGAACTTCGCGAAAGCATTATAGCTATCGCCCCGATATTCGCAGAAAAACCTTTCTTTATGAACGAAGAGCTCTCTCTAGTCGATTGCTGTGTTGCGCCCATTCTCTGGCGATTGAAGGAAGTGGATATTACGCTGCCTGAGCGTTCAACGAAGGCTCTGCATCTGTACATGCAATCCATGTTTGAGCGCGATGCATTCCGCGCGAGTTTGACGGAAGCTGAAATGGAGATGCGTGAGTGAAAGCGCGCCGCCCTTACCTTTTGCGAGCGCTGTACGACTGGATCGTCGATAGCGGAGAAGTACCCAATATTCTGGTGTATGCTGAGATAGACGGCGTGGTCGTTCCTCAAGAACATGTCCGCGACGGACAAATCGTGCTGAACATCTCCCCCCAAGCTGTCAGAAATTTGAGTTTGGGCAATGAATACATTATGTGCGAAGGACGGTTTTCAGGCCGCAGCATCGAATTGATCCTGCCCGTAGAGAGCGTTCGTGCGATTTACTGCCGAGACTCTGGGCAAGGTTTGGCCTTCGACGATGAAGACATGATGACCGACGAAGTGGCCTTTTCGGCCGACGGTGTGTCGCGTCCCCAAGTCCCGGATACATCAGCGGATGCGCCCCCCGCGCGAGGCGACGCGGATTCTTCGGGCACAAAACCAACGCTCCGCTTGGTTTAGATCACCGAGTTCCCCAACCTAGTCCAATGCAGCGTCGTCATACGTTTCTGGCAGATAATCAAAAACCTTGACAATTTTTTGGACGCCAAAGGTCTTCTGGGTTTCCGCGACGACCAAGTCGGCGTCACTGGGTGTGATTTTGCCCAGCAGGTAGACTACCCCGTTTTCTGTCACCACTTTTACCCTGCCCGCTGGAACATCTGACGCTGCCAAGAGGCGCGTTTTCACCTTGCCGGATAAAACCGAATCATTGGTGCGAGCCAGTAACGAGATCGGGCCGCCTACCGTTAAATAATTGTGCACTTTGTCTGGATCGACTTTGTACAGTGATTCGGAGACCTCGGTTGCTTTTTCCTTCAGGTCTGCAGAAGGAACCTCGCCCAGCAAAAGTACCAGACCGTCATACACTGTAGTGACCAAGTGCGCGCCCTTGAAGCCTTCATCAGAGGCCTTAATTTCGCGCTCTATAACAAACTCCAAGGCGTTGTCGTCGATCAGATCGCCCGGAGTACGCTTCTCTTGTGGATTGTTCGTACAACCAGCGAAAACGATGACGGAGATAAGACCGTAAAGACCGATGCGTAAGTGTTTGTAACGTTTCATGCGAATGCGTCTTTGATCCAGGTTATGTGGGGAATGTAGTTTGGCTGGGTAACCGCTACGACGTCAAATCGTGTCGTCGCTTCCGGGGTGTTTTGGGCTTGAAGATAGTGCCCAGCTGTCAAAATAAGTTTTCTCTGCTTGGCGACCAAGATGGTTTCCTCCGGTCGACCGTAGCTCGTCCCTTTACGGTAGCGAACCTCGACAAATACCGTGACATGCGGCGATTCCGAAGTGTCTCGCATGACGAGGTCTAGCTCGCCTTGGCGACAGCGATAGTTTCTGCTGAGCAAGGTGAGTCCCTGATACTGCAGATAGACTGCAGCCAGTCCTTCGCTCCAATGGGCTGACATGGACGTATCAAGGCGAGTTGCCGGTGGTTGGTCGTACGTTACCGCGCCGGTCGATAATGGCCATAGCCAGCCGTCGTTTGATTGCGCTCTGGCGTCCCAGCGTCAATGTGCCGCTGGCCAAGGATAAGGTAAGAGCGTGCTGCTCCCCCAGCACGTCTCGATTTTCGTTCAGCCAGTGGGTCCAAGTGGCGAGACGATAGGCGTCCAACCCCAGGGCAAAAAATTCAATCAAGGGGTTATCTTTTAGAGCAAAGGTAGCGGTCATGGATTTCGCGGTGGCGTCTGGGTTGGCCAGCAGGGGTAATTCGGCGATACGAAAGTTCGAAAGTTCATCTAAATCTAGGGACCTTGCGGTTTGCGACGTGGCGAATACAGGCAGCTCGTCCGCAAAATGAAACCTCAAAGCAGGGACTAGCGCCTTGGATTGCAGACCATCGGTAAACGCAACGACAGCCTCTAAGTCCTTTCGTTCTCGGGGTAAAAACTCTAGGTCTTCGTTTAACAACGCGGTTAACTGTTCGCGTCTTAGCTGGCTACCGGAAACATCCATTGCGTCGCCAACAGCGCGAGTTAGATCCTTTGTTTGCTGAAAATTTGCTTCAACGATGGGCCCCTGCCACTGCGCGTACAGTGCCT
>JAACDS010000438.1 GCA_009936895.1 Pseudomonadota bacterium | reverse complement strand
GCCGTACCGTCATTTACGTAAGTAAACGAGCTGAACGTGCTCGCCATCTTGCGCATCCCCTTCGGCGTCAGTGGTGGCTGGCGGCCATTGGCTGGTTCGTAAATAATCGACGTACGAATCTTGCCGTCCAATTCGGACAGGTCACTGCCGGGGTCGACCCAAAACGAGTTGTATCCGCCGACACCACCAGCGCCATAGGCCTGCTGGCCATCGCCGCCCTTTGGCGGTGCCGAACGATTGGGGTCACTGATCTCATCCGCATCACTGACGAGTAGCCCGCTCAGTTTTTTGTACTGCTCGGCTTCCGCAGGCGTCATAAACTGCTTGTCTCCCAGCGCCTCAGGTCGATTCAGAGGCGTCAAGGTGCCACTGTCGTAAAAGCCAGACAAATCCGGCTTTCCCGACGCCGTCCGCTTGATTTCAGCAAACCCGGTGCCGCTTAGCAGCAAACCCAAGACACTGATCGTTATCGCTCTTACCCACATTGGCTATGCCCTCCTGATCGCCTCAAAACCTCGCCCAAGACATCCTAGGCGGCTGAAAAACGCGCCAAACGTTCGGAAATCAGGGTATCGGCCTCACCCATGATCCGATCCATGAGCTCTTGCACTGTTGGGATGTCATACACCAGACCCGCGACCATGCCGCAGGACCACGCACCGATGTCCATATCACCTTCGGTCATCACCTTGGGATAAACCCCGGCAACTTCGTTCGCGATATCCTCAAACTTCAGCTCGCTTCCCATGGCTTTTTCTTTTTCCAACAATCGCTCGACTGCTGGATTCGTCAGCACTCGCTCGGTATTGCGTAACGGCCGCATCACCAATCGTGTATCCAATTCTGAGGCGTTCAGAATCGCCTGCTTGACGTTGTCGTGCACTGGCGCTTCCTGGGTGGCAATAAAGCGAGTACCCATATTCATACCTTCGGCACCCATGGCTAAGGAAGCAACCAAGGAGCGCGCATCGGCCATACCGCCAGAAGCAACGAAGGGGATTTCCAGTTCGTCTGCTGCTCTGGGCAGAAGAATGAAGTTGGGGATATCGTCCTCGCCCGGGTGACCGCCACACTCAAAACCGTCCACCGATACCGCATCGCAGCCAATGTCTTGTGCTTTCACCGAGTGCCGGACGGACGTGCACTTATGAATCACCTTAATGCCAGCTTCCTTGAGCTGAGGCAGCCATTTGGCCGGGTTGTTACCCGCGGTTTCCACCACTTTGACACCACTTTCGACAATGGTATTGACCAACCCTGGATAGTCCGGTGGTGTGACCGAAGGCAAAAACGTGAGATTTACGCCAAAAGGCTTATCTGTCATGGCCTGGCAACGCTTGATTTCATTTGCGAGCTTCTCAGGCGTGCCTTGGGTCAGACCTGTGATGATGCCCAAGCCACCGGCATTGGATACGGCAGCAGCCATTTCGGCTAGGCCCACATAGTGCATGCCGCCTTGAATGACAGGGTGTTCAATACCAAAAAGTTCGGTTATTCGCGTTTTCATAGAAACTCTCACGTCGTAAATAGAAGAGGGCTCATCTGCCTCATTGAGCGTAAGATGCTGACTGACCAGCGCCGAGCCTGTCAACACACGTCCGCGCAAAAAACCGCGGCAAGGTCGCCTCAAACGCCAGCGCGCAGTCGCGCCAGTATCAAGGGCAACTGGGCACGGCCTTGAAAGGGTTCACTGCCGAGATAAAAGGTTGGTGCGTAAGACACTCCCTGCTCACGGGCCCGATCATAAGCTTGCGTCAGCGCCTGCAGCCCAGGCCCCTGCACATAGGCACGCCACCCGTCCGCATCGAATACCCCCTCATCCACAGCCGCATCCAGCAGCCCGGCAATCACCGCCGGTGATTCGACATCAAGCCCGTCGCGCCAAAGCGCCAGGAATACGCGCTCCACATAGTCATCGACGCGCGTCGGCGCGTTCGCCTGCAGCCAAAGCACACCCGTGCTGGCAACATCGCAGTTCGTGGCGAGGTACGGGTCGTGGAGTTTATGCGGCGCATAGCGCTGGAGGTCTCCCGCAATGTATTCACCGCGTATGCGTCGGTGGCGAGTACCACGATCTTCGTCGGCCTGTTGCGGTGCCGGTTTGTTCAGCGGCTTGTGATCGAAAGGGTGCCATTGCAGCTCTATCCCTTCGTCCCGAGCCGCTAACAAGCCGGGCAGCGCCAGGTAACTGTTGGGGCTTTTAAAATCAAAAAAGACCGGCAGACCGGCTAGGTTCTGCACGACACCCGGCTCAGAAGCGCACTTTTCCAGAGCGGCGGGCTTGATATCAGCCGCGAGATCGTAGGCTACATCCGGCGCTTTACCGGCCTCACCAGCCAACATCCAGGCGATACGCGGCAAATGCTCGCGCCCAAAAAACTGGCTTGCTCGGCCGTCCGCGCCGGGATGCTCAGTCAGTTGGTACGTGGGTACGCCATAAACTCCGGTGTTAAACGTTCGCTCCTGCGCGGCGTCGTTATAAGCAGCGCCCTCTCCTTCAGCGAAGGCTTTGAAGCCATTGGTGGGCGCGCCGATTTGAACCAAGGTGTTAAATACGGCATCCAAATCCTCGGC
>JAACDS010000104.1 GCA_009936895.1 Pseudomonadota bacterium | reverse complement strand
GGAGACCAATCTCAACTCACGACATCAAAATTCTAGACTTGGTGACTGGAGCAGAAATGCCAGAAGGTGATGTGGGTGAGATTTGTGTAAAAGGACGGCAGGTAATGAAGGGTTACTGGCGAGATGAGAAAGCGACTCGGGAAAGTTTTATCGACGGCTGGTTTCGTACGGGCGATGCGGGATATCTCAAAGGAGGGTATCTCTATATCCACGATCGCGTGAAGGACATGATTATCAGCGGCGGAGAAAATATATACCCTGCTGAAATCGAGAATGTGCTTATGCAACATCCCCTCGTGGCTGACTGCGCAGTGATTGGTGTACCAAGTGATCGTTGGGGCGAAACGGTCAAGGCCATCGTCTCGCGCTCTGATGAAGGCTTGAGTGAGCAAATGTTAATTGAGCATTGCCGCAAATTGCTCGCAGCCTATAAATGCCCAAAATCTGTGGACTGGACGACCGACATTCCCCGCAACCCCTCCGGCAAAATTCTCAAAGTGGAACTACGCAAGCCCTACTGGAAAGGGAAAGCGCGGCAAGTCTCCTGATTTGGATAACATGTGCTGAATTCCCGATTTCCGTCGGCCAGCGCATGTCCTGACTGATCTAAGCTCGCTGAGGTGAAGTGACAGTCCTGGTTGAGTCGCTTTCGCCCGTCAAATCTTGGTTCTCACGCCAAGGCAATGTAGTGTCTTCTCGCAAAGAACAGGTTCTGTTCACGAGAAGAATAAGAGAGGTACCGGTATGCATGACTTAACGATTCGTAATGCAACAATTATTGACGGCTCTGGGGATCCTCGTTTCGAGGGGGATATTGCGGTAAACGGCGATCAGATTGTCAGCATCAGCCCTGCTGGCAGCCTTGCACCGGGAAGAGAAGATATTGATGCCAGCGGTTTTCTGGTCACACCCGGGTTTGTGGACATTCACACGCACTATGATGGCCAAGTCTGTTGGGACAAAGAAGTGACTCCGAGTTCTTGGCACGGCGTCACGACCATCGTGATGGGTAATTGTGGCGTTGGCTTCGCGCCTGTGCGTCCCGGCAGTGAAGGTGAATTGGTCTCGCTGATGGAGAGCGTCGAAGACATTCCCGGTACTGCGCTGCATGAAGGCATCCCGTGGGGTTGGGAAACGTTCCCTGAATATTTAGATGCGATTGATACGCCGTATTCTGTGGATATTGGAGCCCAGGTGCCTCACGTGGCCGTGCGCCATTACGTCATGGGCGATCGCTCCTACGATGAGGCTACCAAACATGATATGGCCGCGATGCGGGACCTCACTCGAGATGCTCTTGAGCAGGGCGCGCTTGGGTTTTCAACGTCCCGATTTTACGGTCATCTGGATAAGGCTGGAAATTTAGTCCCCGGTACCAACGCTTCTGCAGAAGAAATGTGCACCATTGGGGAGGCCTTCAAAGACCTGGAGCACGGCACAATTGAGATCATTTCGGATTGGCTGGAAAACGCCGACGAGCTCAAATGGATCGAGCACATTGTGCGCACAACAGGCAGACCAATCACAACGCTCACAGGCGTCGGATCCAAGGAAATATGGTCGTTGTCGAGCCAACTGAAGAAGGACAACCTGACCTTGCGTCCCCAGGTGGGCGCGCGTCCGGCGTCGATTTTGATGACGCTGGAAGGCACCATCAATCCCATGCGACAACATCAGGCATACCGAGAAATCGAGAATCTTCCAGTCGCGGAGCGTCGGGCGAAGCTTAGAGAACACGGGTTCAGAGCGCGGGTATTGTCCGAGGAAGAAATGCTGCCCCGGAGTAAGGACGCCATTCGTATGATGAACAACTACGAAACGATCTGGGTAATGGACGAGTCGCTGAGCTACGAGCCTACCCACGAAGACAGCGTGGCATTTCTTGCTCACGCACGAAAACAGGATCCGCTCGAAGTCGTCATGGACACGCTCGCCGAAGGTTCCCCCTTACTGGTCATGTTCGGCCGTTATCCCGGCCACCTTGAAGGTCAGCGCGCGTTGATTGAGGATGCTCGCAGCGTCTTTGGCCTGTCTGACGGAGGTGCTCACTGCGGAGTGTTGGTGGACGCGAGCGTGCCAACCTATATGCTAACGTACTTCACGAGAGATCGAGAGCGGGGCCCCAAGATGACGCCCGAATTCATCGTTCACAAGATGACTCGAGATACGGCTGAACTGTATGGCCTTGACGATCGCGGTTTAGTGAAGGCCGGCTTCAAAGCCGATTTCAATGTGATCGACTACGAAAATTTAAGCCTGCATAAGCCTGAGATGGTTTACGACCTTCCCGGCGGGGGCAAGCGGCTGATTCAAGGCGCGGACGGTTACAAAGCGACGATTTGCAGTGGGGTTGTGACCTACCGAGATGGCGAACACACCGGCCAGTTACCGGGTCGTTTGATCCGTGGCGGCAAAGACTGAGCGACCTAATCTGAGCCTATTCCATTCGAATAACACGGAACATTTGGAGAGTTATTTTGGTGGATTACACAGACACAACGGTTCTGGTGACCGGTGCGGCGTCGGGTATCGGCGAAGCCCTGGCGGTGCAGTTGAGCCGGCGCGGCGCTCATGTGATTTGTGCCGACCGCGATAGCGAGGGGCTAGCTGATACTGTTGCAGCGATTGGTAGCGGTGCGACGGCCATTACCTGCGATTTATCTGACCCAAGCGCAGCGGGCGCGTTAATCGAGCAGAGTTTCGCGTTGTCCAATCGTTTGGATTTGGTCTGCTCAAACGCCGGTTTTGGCTT
>JAACDS010000437.1 GCA_009936895.1 Pseudomonadota bacterium | reverse complement strand
CTTCAGCCGGAGCGCCATTGTCCATCCGCTGTGCCGACGGTGTCGCCAAGGGCATGCAGGGCGAAATAATCGCGTCGACGCCAGCCAGCACCTGATCCAGCTGCACCGAAAAGCCTGCCCTAAGCTGTTGTAACGCCTGATAATCCCGTGCCGGCGTCCGCAAACCCAGTTCGATCAGTCCACGCAGCACCGGTCCGTACTCATCCTGACGCGCGGGAAAATTGTCCGTATGGGCGCGAGCGCATTCGACGCCGCAGGTCAGGCCCCAGGCTTCGGCCAGCACTCGCGCACTTTGGGGCACGTCAATTTCAACGATGTCGGCTCCGAGCTCCACAAGCGTGTCTAGCGCCCGACGCGTGACGTCGACAACTGACGCTTCTACTCCATCGCTGACATAGGACCAATCCACGCCTATACGCCTACCTGCCAGTGGCTTTTCACCGTCCTCGCGAACACACAGAGACTGCAAAGAATTGGGCACAGGAGCGTTCAGCGAATTCGGATCTTGGTCATCAAAACCGGCCATCACACAAAGCAAACGCGCGGCGTCCTCGACACTGCGGGTCATGGGGCCTAGGTGATCCAAACTGTTGGCCAGAGGAAAGGCTCCATGCAGACTAACCCTTCCATAGGTCGGTTTCAGACCAACCAAGCCACAGCTGGCCGACGGAAAGCGGATACTGCCGCCAGTATCAGAACCGATGGCGGCAAAGGCGACACCGGCGGATACGGCGACACCGGAGCCTGAGGATGAGACGCCGGTCCATGCATCCCTGTCCCAAGGGTTCAGCGGCGGCTCTCCCTCTGGGTGGTGCGCGCCAAACGCTCCTTCAGTGAGCTGTGTTTTGCCGATAAGCACGGCACCTGCCTCGCGCAAACGTGTGACTACGGTTGCATCAAACGTCGGGCAAAAATCTTGCATCACCATCGTGCCAGAGGCCGTCGGTAAACCTCGCGTAAACAACAGGTCTTTGATGCCAATGGGAATCCCATGCAGCAACCCCAAGGGTTCACCTGCGGCCTGTTTGTCGTCCAATTTTTGGGCCGCCGCCAAGGCATCGTCTTCAAGCATGTGCACATAGCAGCGGGTTTGATCCGCCAAGGCAGAGGCCCGTGCCAACATATCCCGGGTTAACTCAAGGGCACTGCTCTGGCCGCTTTTCAACCGCTGGCAAGCTTGCGACAACGTCAGCCAGTGCCAATCCAAATCATTCATTTATGCCCCCTACTACCATTCTCAAGATGCCTCAGATACCTCTACGGCACCAGACGACACCTGTTCCGCCGCGTGTATGGATCGCCACAGCGAAATCGTAAGAATCACGGTCACCGCATAGAGCGGCACCGATGCCAGCGTTACCGCCGACTGAAGCGGTTTGAGCCCGCCCATATAGACCAATGTGATGGGCAACAACCCAAGCAAAAATGCCCAAAAAACACGGTGCCCGCGATCTGGATGATCCTCTGGCGCCAAGGACTTTGTTGCCGATGCAGCCAATGTATACGATGCCGAGTCATAACTGGTGGCCGCAAAGATGATACACACGAGGGTGAAAATCAGTATGGCAAAACTGGACAGCGGCAGCGTCCCGAGCACGCCGACAATGGCCGCTGGCGCACCGGCGGAATTCAAGGTGTCGATTACTGGGAAGAGTTGATTCATTTCTAAGTACAACGCATAGTTGCCCAAGATGGCAAAAAACACGATACAGCCTAAAGTGCCATAACCGATACCGCCCAAGATCAGTTCGCGCAAGGTTCTGCCTTGAGAAATCTTAGTAATAAAGACGCCCATATAGGGCCCCAGCGCCAACCACCAAGCCCAATAGAAAACAGTCCAAGCTTCGACAAAGTTTGTGGTGCCCGCCGCATCGGTATACGTGCTCATACGGACAAAGTTTTGCAGCATATGACCGACGCCCTCAAGACCAAGTTCCACAATAAACAACGTGGGCCCGGCGATTAAGATGAAGGCGAGCAGCACCAGGGCTAGCATCACGTTTAAGTCACTGAGCCGCTTGATACCGCGTTCCAGACCCATCCAAACGCTGCCAGCGAAAATGCAGGTTACAACGAGAATAACCACGACATCCAAGGTAAACCCTAGAGACTGGCGATCAACCTGAAGCAGATGCGCAACACAGGCTCCGATCAGAGGCACCGCCAAGCCGATACCAATACTGCACGCACCGACCAGACCCACCACGAAGAGTAGGTCGATGCCTCGACCTAGAGCCCCCTTTGCATGACGTCCAATGACCGGCTCGCAGGCATCACTCAGCCGCAATGATTTGGCACCGCGAACGTAGTAGCTGTAGGCAATGGCGACGCCAGGCAGCACGTAGAGTGACCAACCCATCAGTCCCCAATGAAACAACGGATAACTGACCGACCACAGCATTGCCTCTGGCGTTGCCGGAGTAACTCCGTAGGGCGGTGCCTGAAAGTAATAGGCCCACTCCACTACGCCCCAGTAAAGAACACTGGTTCCGATGCCGCCACAAAAGAGCATGGCAGCCCAACTCAACGTAGAAAACTCCGGCGATTTATCTCCCAGCCTAATGTCACCGTGGCGGCTAAATGCCAGGTAGAGTAGAAACGCGAAGGTGAACGACGCGCCGGCGACATACAACACACCAAAGTTCTGGGTCAAAAAGTCAAAGGCCCGCCCAAGTATCGCGCCCCCCTCCTCGGGGTAGAGTGCCAACGGCACACACAGCGAAATAATCCCCAAAACGCTGCCAAAAAATATCAAACGATCCAGTTCACCGCTGAGGCCTCTCTTGGAAGATTGCATACTGCTCCGTTATCGACTGCTCAATCCACCACACTAGAGCACCTTCATGCAATTGCAAGACGAACCCCCGTGTCTGTTCCAACGGTTCAGACCGAATGTGACTGTGGCGCAACCGATGCGTTTTTTTAGACACAGGTAGGCTATATTTTCTGCAACGCAGATACGACGAGACAGTACTTTGGAAAATCCTGGAGAGGAACACTATGTGTCGAGGGACGGCCATCGGATATTTTGCCGACGATGGCTCTGCGCCGAGCCCGCCAAAGCGCGCGCAAACGTATTGATCGCCCATGGAATGGGAGAACACAGCGCTCGCTATGGTGAGCTAGCCAACGCGCTTAGCGACGCGGGATTTAACGTTTTGGCCCCTGACCTCAGAGGCCACGGACGGAGCCTGCCTGCAGTAATTGAACCCGGCGATATGGGTCATAAAGGTTGGCAGGAAACACTCTCAGATCTCGCCTTTTTGGAGTACCGGATAACCCAAGAATACGATCGACCAGCCATCTTATTTGGCCACAGCATGGGCGCCATGCTGGCTCAAGAATACGCCTACACATTGGGGCATCGTTTACACGCCATGATTCTCAGTGGATCCCCTGGTGTGTTTCCAAGAGTACCCGCCCTGCTGCTTTCGTCCCTAGCCCGATTCGACAGCTGGCGCTTAACACCGGCATCGCCCAGCCCGCTGATCAGCAAAAATTTGTTCCGCAGCAACAATAAAAAATTCGAACGAGACGGCGATGGAGACGGCGGATTCGCCTGGCTCAGTCGCGATAAAGAACGCGTTGCCGACTACCGTGCGGATCCGCTTTGTGGGGCGACCCTAAGCGCTGGAGGTCTTGAAGCTATGTTTGCCTCCCAAGCCCAGAGTGCGTTGCCCCGCAACGTTCAGGGGATCAATAAAAATCTCCGCATTTACCTCTTTGCCGGCACCGATGACCCTCTGAACAATCAAGGTAAGGGTCTGCAAGCGCTGCAAAAGCGCTACCGCCAGACCGGGTTGCAAGCGGATCTCAAAATGTACCCCGAAGGTAGACATGAGATGTTGAATGAACTCAATCGAGAGACCGTCATTGAGGATCTCCTGCACTGGCTTACCGAGAACGGCAATGTCTGATCCGATAGCGGCACCTGTTTGGCAAGATGCGCTAAGTCTGTGTCGCGATCTGCAAGACGGCACCATCACCGCTCAGACCGTCATGTCCAATGTCTATGACCGCATCAACGCCCTGAACCCGACCCTCAACGCCTTGGTCGACTTGTTGCCACAGGATCAAGCCATGGCGCTCGCTGTCGAGGCGGATGCCCTACCCATCGCGGCACGAGGCCCCCTGCACGGCCTGCCCATGGCACCCAAGGATGCTGTTGCAATAAAAGGCTTCGCGACGACCTGGGGATTTCCCGGTTTCGCCGCAAACATCGAATCCGCTGATGACGAGCTGGCTCGGCGAATGCGCGCGGCCGGCGCGATCTTCATCGGCCATTCCAACATGCCAGAATTTGGTTTGGGCTCGCATACGTTCAACGAACTTTACGGCAACACGCTCAATCCGTACGACCTGAGCAAGACTCCTGGTGGCAGCAGCGGCGGCGCGGCGGTTGCCTTAGCGGCAGATTTGCTGCCACTCGCCGACGGTAGCGACTTGGGAGGCTCTTTGCGCAACCCCGCCAGCTTTTGCAATGTGGTGGGCTATAGACCTTCCATGGGCAGAATGCCCTTTAACCGAGGCTTTGGTTGGTTTGGACGGATGGTTACCACAGGTCCAATGGCCAAAAACGTCCGCGACACAGCGTTGATGTTCTCTGTCATTGCCGGGCCCGATGGGGGAGACCCGCTCACCTTGCCGGATTCTGGCACCTCCTTCCTTGACGCGTTAACGCCGCTGGATGCTCAAGAGCTCAAGGGACTGCGTGTCGGTTTCAGCACCGATTTAGGCTCACTTG
>JAACDS010000436.1 GCA_009936895.1 Pseudomonadota bacterium | reverse complement strand
GAAAAAGAACAAGAAAAAGAGCGGAAAAAAGAGGACGGCAACGATCAAGAGGAAGATGAGGAGGCTAAACGAAAGCCCACCGAAAGCGAATCGCGACAGCGCTACCCAATGCTCAGCTTTTCCAATACTGATATGGCGTTTTCGGGCAACACGCTTGTCGCGGGAAATTATCACGGATTCAATGTGTACGACCTTGCAAATCAAGGCGTACCCGAACTCATCAGTTCCGTGGTTTGTCCTGGCGGCCAAGGCGATGTTTCCATTGTCGGGAATCTGCTCATCATGTCAGTGCAAGAGACCCGCAGCCGCATCGACTGCGGCCTGCAAGGCGTAGCAGAAGACGTCAGCCAAGAACGTTTTCGCGGGCTGCGTATTTTTGATATCAGCGATTTGAAATCTCCGAAGCAGGTCGGCGCTGTGCAGACCTGCCGAGGCTCCCACACTCACTCTGTCGTCGCGGGACCGGGTGAAACCGGCAAAATCATCGTCTATAACTCCGGCACCTCAAGCATCCGCGAGCAAGAGGAAATGGACAGTTGCTTCGACGAATCCCCAGGTGACACCCGTACCGCACTCTTTCGGATCGACGTTGTCGAAATTCCAGTGGACGACCCAGCCGCCTCACGCATTGTCGACAGCCCCGCCGTTTTCGCTGATGAAGAAACCGGAGCAGTGGCCGGCCTATGGCGCGGCGGTGATCACGGTGACGACACCCAGGAAACCTATACCACCGACGCATGCCACGACATCACCGTATTCCCGTCGCTGAACATTGCCGCCGGAGCCTGCTCCGGGAACGGCATCCTGTTCGATATCACTGACCCCATGAAACCCAATCGCATCGACGTCGTCACCGATCCGGGTTTTGCCTATTGGCATTCCGCGACATTCAACAATGACGGTACCAAGGTGCTGTTCACCGACGAATGGGGCGGTGGTGGTCGGCCACGCTGTCGCGCCTTTGACCCACTCGATTGGGGGGCCGATGCAATCTACAACATCGTTGACGGCAAGCTCGAATTCCAAAGCTACTTCAAGATTCCCGCGCCGCAGTTGGAGCAAGAGAATTGCGTCGCACACAATGGCGCTATCGTGCCGGTACCCGGCCGGGATATTTTTGTGCAATCTTGGTACCAAGGCGGCATTTCGGTCATCGATTTCACGGACTCCACCCAGCCAGTCGAAATCGCTTACTTCGATCGCGGACCCATCGACGCCGAAGCCCTTGTCACCGGGGGCTTCTGGTCGAGCTATTGGTACAACGGTCTAATCTACGGCACGGAAATCATCCGCGGCCTAGATGTGCTGGAATTGACCCCAAGCGAATATCTCACTGAGCATGAAATCGCTGCCAGCAACATGGCCGACCTTGGCAGCGTGTTCAACCCACAACAGCAGTTTCCGGTGTCTTGGCCCCAGCATCCGCAGATAGCGCTGGCATACGTTGACCAACTCACACGTAACATCTCAGATCCTCAAAGGCTTGAGCGGCTGCGCACCACGCTGGAAATGGCACTGGTTCGTGTCGAATCAAATCGAAAGGACAGGCGTTTAGCCAAAGCCCTATCCACCCACGCCGCTGATCTGAAGAGCGTTGATCCGCGCGAGACTAGGCTGCAAGAGCTGCGTTTCAGTATAGCCCGCCAGCTGAAATAGCGCATACCGAGCGACTGACTGCAGGCGCTCGGTAGTCACTACCTCCCTAAAACGTAAAGTTGATCTGTATCACTTAACGGGCCTCGGCCGCCTAAAAACAGTGATCTATTCCGCAAAATATAGGCCTGTCTCAAGCAGTGGTCTGGCACTTCGCACTCCTCTTGTTAAAACGCTAGCTAACGGAAGCGAGAAGGGGCTTTCGTGCTAACGGCATTGCCGTGCCAACTTACACTGCTGGAGAGGGAAATATGCACACAATAGCGACCGAGAATCCTGCCGCCAGGATTCTTTCCAAAGCCGCATGGCTCGGATTTATTCTGCTTTCAATGGGGTTAGGCCCATACGCTTTAGCCGCTTCACCAAACGATGAGGTCATTGAAGAAGTGGTGGTGACGGGATCCTACCTAAAGCGAACCGCAGCCGATTCCCCATCCCCCCTATCCGTTATCGGAGCCGCCCAGATCGAAGATCTTGGCGCGGCAGATGTTGCTTAAGTAATTGCCTCACTGCCTTGGCAATCGGGAAGTCAAACCCGAGCATCTACTTTCCAAGGCGAAGGAGCCGATGGCCGCAATTCCATCACCTTCGTAACCTTGGTCACGGTGCAACACTGCCATTGGTCAATGGGAAACGGCAGGCGCCCAGCTGGTACAACGATCGGGGAAACGCATCGGTAAACGTGAACGCGCTAGTGCCCAGCATTGCGATAGAACGGATTGAAATCGTTAAGGACGGTGCTTCGTCGCTCTATGGCTCAGATGCCATTGCGGGCGTCACCAACTTCATTACCAAGCGAGATTTCGAAGGCTTCGACTTCCGAAATCAGTTCTCAACAGATGAAGAAACAGGTAAGGGTGATGCAAATAATTTAGGCGTGATTTGGGGTGTTCGCGGCGACCGAGGCGGCATTGTTGCTGCCGCATCATTTTTAAACCGCGATGAAATCAACGTAGATGATCGCTATGAGCGCTGTGGTGGATCGACGGCATCTGGTACCGGTCAACCTGGGCGCATCGTTCCGCGAGGCACCGTCGTATGGGCAGACCATGGATTGCGACCAGGAGAGCAAGTAGGCTCTGTCGAGGGTGAAGGAGCATTCCCTCGAGACGCACTAGGCCGTACATACGGTCAGGCAGACGTTAATTGTGAAGATGCGGCTGCCTTAGAGGAAGGTGGTGCACTGGGGCCAGTTTTTGGGAACAACATTTGCGCTTATGACTTTGGCTCGTTTTTTGCGCTTCAGGCCGAAGAATCTCTCAGAAACACCCATGTCACCGGCGATTACGATGTCACCGACACGTTGGAGGTCTATTTCGAGTTTGCCAACACCACGTCGCGTTTTGACCGATTGAATTCGCTAAACCCCAATGCCCCAATCCTGACCATCGGCGTAGATCACTTGGGCAACATAGAAGATGCCTTCAGGCGCGGTATCGAGGTGATTCCTGTTGGCAATCAAACACGCTTGATCGGCGGCACGAGGAACACGTCATCGGATCGTCGCCCATTGGATACATTTACTAAGACCGCCCGATCCGACCAACGCGCAGTCATCGGCGGCATTTGGG
>JAACDS010000103.1 GCA_009936895.1 Pseudomonadota bacterium | reverse complement strand
CTACCGTTCGCTCTCCGGCCTTTCTACCGACGGCGGCAGCAGACTCCAATTCCTGCCAGCGGCGCGAAAGCGTGTACCAGTAATCGCGCTGCATCCCTTCATTGTCTTCGCCAATCAATACACAGCTCATGCTGTGACGCGTGCTGGGGTAGGCTCCAAGAAACCCATTGCTGTTGCCATATACTCGCAGGGCCTGCTGGGAGCTGATTTGCGCACCGTCCGAATTGGTGAGCTTGCCATCGACGGCAAGTCCCGCTGCCTCGCACTCAATGGCCATCGCGGCCACTTGCTCTGGCTCAATGTCCCAGGGATGGTACAGGTCCAATGCGACCGGCGCCGTCGGCATCAGGCTGGCGTCAGCCAACCCGCTGTAGGGATCCTCTTCGGTGTGTTTGGCGATACCTTTCGCAGCCGCCACGGTTTCTCGTATCGCCGCCTCACTGCTGTCTGTGGTGCTCGCCGAGCCCTTACGTTTACCAAAATACAGCGTGATACCGAACCCGCGATCTTGATTGAACTCCAGGTTTTCCAACTCGCCTTTGCGCACGCTGACCCCCAAGCCCGGCTCCATGCTCACAGACACTTCGGCCTGATCGGAGCCTTGGCTTTCTGCCTCGCTGAGAATTTTTTCAACCAATACAGTCAATTCTTGCTGATGCTCTATAAACTCCAATGCTTTGCTTCCTTTAAAATTACGTTATGCACGAAGAACCCTCCAAATCTGCGCTGAAGCGCGAAGCCCAACGACTGCAAAAAATCGGCCTGCGCCTCACTCGGCTCAAACCCGATGTCCGGGCCCGCATCGATCTGCCCGATGCCCTGCGACAGGCCATCGAAACCCACGCCGCAATCAACAGCCGCGAGGGGGGAAGGCGGCAAATGCAGTTTATCGGCAAATTAATGCGCAAGGTCGACACCGAGGCCATCGAAGCGCAACTCGCCGACATCGACGGTCAGTCTGCGGCAGCTCGCCACTTTTTTCACAGTCTCGAGCAATGGCGCGACACCCTCATTGCCGACCCCAGTGCGCTTACAAAATTCATCTCCGAGCACCCCAACGTCGAAAGACAGGCGTTGCGACAGCTGGTCAATGCGGCTTCCGCCAATCGACCAGCAGTGGACCAGAAACCCTCCGAGGCCCACAAACGGGCGCAACGCGCTCTGTTTAAGTTCCTGCGATCGACTCTGAACGAACCCGATGACCCTGTGGACTGAGATGTTGAGCATGCCCCGATCGCACTGCGGGGCTGTCAAGAAGTGGCCGTACCACCGACAACGATCTCGTCAACCTTCAGGGTTGGCTGCCCAACGCCGACCGGCACGGACTGACCGTCCTTACCGCAGACACCGACACCACCATCTAAATCCAGATCATTACCCACCATGGAGATCCGATTCATCACCTCTGGACCACTACCTACCAGCGTCGCACCGCGAATCGGTGCCGTCACCTTACCGTCTTCGATGCGATAGGCCTCTGTGGCCGAAAACACAAAGCGTCCAGATGTGATGTCTACCGAACCCCCACCAAAGTTGACCGCATAGATCCCGTTTGTCACGGATCGGATGATATCCTCTGGTACATCTTGCCCGGGCAGCATGTACGTATTTGTCATGCGCGGCATAGGAACATGGGCAAAGGACTGACGGCGACCGTTACCGGTTGCAGCGACGTTCATCAAACGCGCGTTCAGTTTGTCTTGCATGTAACCCTTAAGCACGCCATTTTCGATCAGGGTGGTCATCTGGGTTTGCGTGCCCTCGTCGTCCACACTCAAAGAACCGCGGCGCGCTTCCAGCGTACCGTCATCAACTACGGTGCAAAGCGGTGACGCTACCTGTTCACCGACGCGGTTGGAAAAGGCGGAACTGCCTTTACGATTGAAGTCGCCTTCCAATCCGTGCCCGACCGCCTCATGCAGCAATACGCCGGGCCAACCAGGACCCAAAACAACGGGCATCGGACCCGCTGGCGCGTCGATGGCCTCAAGATTGACCAAGGCCATTCGCACCGCTTCCTTGGCCAAATTGTCCGTCCAGTCGCCTTCGGCAAGGGAATCCAAACTGCGCCGGCCGCCGCCGCCAGCATTGCCACGCTCTCTACGACCGTTGTGCTCAACGATCACCGATACATCGAATCGCACCAATGGACGGATATCCGCTGCCAGCGTGCCATCACTGGCCATCACCAGCATGGTTTCATGGTTCCCCGAAATGCGTACATTAACCTCTTGGACTCTTGGGTCTTGCGCTCGAGCGACCTGATCTACTCTTTGCAGCAGACTGACTTTGTCTTCGTCGCTGAGACTACTGATTGGATCGGTGGCCGCGTAAAGAGAAGGATAGGCCCCAACCCGGAAGTTAGGCAGACCACGGGAGACACCTGCCCCAGCGATGGATTGAGCCGCCTTGGCAGCTTCTCGCAGTCCGTCTAAACGAATGTCTTCACTGTAGGCAAATCCTGTTTTCTCTCCGGCGAGGGCGCGAACGCCAATACCCGCTTCCACGCCAAACGAACCGTCTTTGACTATGCCATCTTCCAAGCCGAAAGATTCGCCGCGGGTGCTTTGAATGAACACTTCGCCATAATCTATTTCACGCCCCAAAAGCGTGCCGATACTGTGCTCGATATCACTCAGGCTCATGCCCTTTGCCTGCAACAACTGCTTCTCTACGGTTGCGACTACTTCATTCATATCCTGGAACCTTACCGGTTATTTCTGTTTACGACGGCGCTGGGAGCTTTATGTACAGGCTAGCCTTTCATTCAAGGCGCTGGCGAAACCGCTTCGCCGCTGATCTTCTGGGACTTAAGCAAATCCGGAGACAGGCGCTCTCCCGCCGAATCCGTTACCTCAATGTCTTGATTGAACAGCTCGGTGAACACCACGTCCGGCTCTTCCAAGCTGCCTGTTATGGAGAACTTAGCAGAACTCATGCGCTCAATGGGTTTACGGAAGACTCGCTCCCCTACAGCCACTCCGATGCCCGCCAAGGGATTAAAGAAGGTCAAGTATGCGGCGTACCAAGGCAGGCTGTCACTTACCGGTAGTGTGACAATCATTTGCGCGTCCAGTAGATTGCTGCGCAAGTCGACTTCACCGCCTAGCTCGTAGCGCGAAGAGGTGCTCTTTATGATCAGATTTTTGGTGAAGCGCATGGTCTGATCCTCCAGCTGAATGTCGGCATACGCTTCTTCAAAACTGATGCCGCCACCAACCACGTCGGAAAAGTCCAGACTGATTCTCTTGGTCAAGGCGGTAATGTTGAACAAGCTGACCGCGCGCAAGCCCGCCGCACCGGCGTCCACCTCCAGAAAGCGCCCATCGTTCGCTTTAATCGACAGCTCGCCTTCACTCCGGAACGCCTCCAGATTGGCCGGGGATCCCGCCCAGCTCAAGTTGCCGGCAACCGAGGCCGACTCCGAGGTTACCACCGGTGCATAGCCCCAAAGAGGCAAGGTCTCGGCCAAATCGCTCATCAGTGCAGTGCCAGAAAATGCGCTGCGGTTTTCCTGCAAATCCCAAAAGACCGCACTGTCTACGATGTTCAGACCGTTTACTTGAACGTCCTGTAAATCGAAACGCACGCCATCTTCCTGTGGCGTCACATCAAACTGCCAACGACCAAACGGGTCTTGATCGATGAACAGCTCATTAATAAAAACCGTTGCGCGAGGTAGCGCCCGTCCAACGCTTACATCGACCGGATCCAAATTCCCTTCAAGGCCATTGTTATAGGCAGCGGATCCCGGCAGCCGGAGGGTCAATAGGTTTATGTCCAACGAATCCGAGTTGGATAAATCCACGCTGCCAGCCAGATCAGGACTGCGGAGCTCAAAAAACACAGATTCCGCGTTGCCCTGGCTGTTTAGCTGCACATTGGGAAAACGAAGGTCATTGACCACAAATTCACCAATCTCCAGCTCGCGGATCTGCCAATCAAAGGGCAAATTAACCACAGGGTCGCCACCATCGAGTACCCAGTCCGCTAGATTCAATACCGCCAGATTGCCATTCACTAGCACGCCCGAATAGTCAGTTGCCACCGGCAACGGTTCTGCGTGAATTCCCAGCGCACCCTGAGCAATCGTGAGCGCCTCGCCATCAGGCATCAACATCCAACCTTGAGTCCCGGCGTATTGCCAGCTGGCACGCTGGTACTCGCCGAAAAAAGCCAGCTCGAATGTGCTTGGGGATCGTGTCCCGGGCGCCTTGCCAAACTCGCCGGGCAACGCCACAGCCATACCCACCAGATCGGTTTCCAATTG
>JAACDS010000102.1 GCA_009936895.1 Pseudomonadota bacterium | reverse complement strand
GTCTGACTTTCTGGGAAGGCCTTTCCAATGCGCTGGTATTTCGTCCCCGTGGGCGCTCGCTACATCAATCGACAAGTCTTGGGCATTTTTCTCGCCGCCCTGACTATTTTGCTGTCCATCGCCTTGGGCGACAAACTCATCCAGTTCTTGGAAAAGGCGGCTGCCGGCAACATCCCTGCGGACCGCGTGTTTTACATCGTGCTGTTGCGTATGCCTGCATTGGTGCAGCTTGTCCTACCCTTTGCTCTCTACATCGCACTGCTGATGGGACTGGGCCGACTCTATTCCAGCCAAGAAATGGCCGTATTGCGCAGTGGCGGCATGAGCACCAAAACCCTGCTCGCGTGGCTCATGCCCGGGATCGCCCTCGTGACACTGATGGTGGGCATCGCTTCGCTATCGGTCACGCCGGCTGCCAAGTACACGCTCGAACAGGAACTGGTGGAACTGCAAAAGCGCATTGGACTCAGCGCCTTGCAGCCGGGGATTTTTCGTATTGAAAATAACGGTGATCAGGTGACGTATAGCAACGCGTTGGACGATGACGATCAGACGATTCTCAACGTCTTTATCCAGCGGCAGTTACCTGATGGAAACCAGATGTCGGTTTGGGCCGAACGAGGACAGCGCAGCCCGCCCAACGCCGATGGCCGACAAACGCTGACGTTGGAAAACGGACGACGCTACGTCGGCAGATCCGGGGCTGCTGATTTCGACGTGATGTCTTTTGCACGTCTTGATATCAGCATCGACAGTGATCCAGTGCTCCAGCGAGTCAGGGATATAGAGTCATTGGACACCGGCAACCTTGGGTCACAGCCGGCCCACCAAGCGGAACTGCATTGGCGTCTGGCGTTGCCGATTTTCTGCGTAATTCTTGCTCTGCTCGCGATAGCCAATGCCACGGTGCAACCCAGACAAGGCCCTTACGCCCGGCTCGCTACTGGCATGGTTTGGATGCTGAGCTACTATCTGGCCCTACTGCTCAATCGTTGGCTCATCGAAAAAGGTTTCATACCCGGCGTCATCGGCCTTTGGCCCGTGCACCTAGTCGCCGCCATCTACGCTGTTAAAGGCCTTCGTACTCTGGCAATGCCAGCCACACGTTAGGAAATCGTTATGACTTTGATGCCTCAGGCGAAGGTCAATCCGCTTGTCCCTCAACTCCTTGGTTACAGCGGCTTGCTGCCCATGTTGGCTTGTCTGGGTGGGATATGGCTATGGCCTCATCTGACCGATCAACTGACCTATATCGCCGCGATCTACGTTGGCGTCATCTTTTCATTTCTCGGCGGAATTCAATGGGGCATGACGGTTCACGCAGACGCGACCACCACGCCTGACGCTGGCGCGATCCGACTGATCATCGGGGTCACACCCGCTCTGATTACGCTATGCGCTCTGGTTGTCCCAACCTTGTACGGCAGTGCGCTGCTGATTCTCGGCCTATGGCTGCTACTCGGATTTGAGTGGCGCTATCGTAAAATCCTAGTCTTACCCGCCTGGTACATACCGCTGCGAATCAATCTCACGATTTTGCTCTCGGGACCACTGGCCGCTGTGCTGTGGCTAACCGCCTGACATTGACACTTTGCATGCAGGGTCGAACGCTATCCTTCGTCCAACCGCCCGTTTGATGGACCATTGCACGACAGCAACACCTCTCTGGACGACCACTGAAGTAGCCTCTATGAAACAACCGGAATCCGATCCCCCCCTCTCCACAGCAGACATCAGTCGCATCATCGAAATGGCATGGGAAGACCGAACACCATTCGAAGCCATCAAAACCCAGTTTGGTATTGGTGAGCCTGATGTCATCAAGGTGATGCGTCGCAATGTCTCCGCGGGCGCTTTTCGACGCTGGCGGGCGCGGGTGACCGGCCGCAAGACCAAGCACGCGGACTTACGCCAGCCGGGGGTATCTCGACATCAGTCGAGTACCCACAACAAGGTCAACCGCTAGCTGTCGGACTTTTGGATATTGCCCATGGTACCCATTACCGTGGAAACCAATGTGGACACATCACCCAACTGAGCCGGCACAATCATGGTGTTGTTGGTTTGAGCCAACTTGCCAAATTCCTTCACCCACTGCTCGGCAACCCGAAGGTTAATCGCATCTTTACCACCCGGCTCGTTGACCGCGGCCCCCACCGCCCGCACACCGGCCGCCGTTGCCTCGGCAATCAGGCGTATCTCTTCGGCGCGGCCTTCGGCTTCGTTTATCTGCCGCAGCTTTTCTGCCTCAGACAGGTTGATGGCTTCCTGACGTTCGCCTTCGGAAACATTAATCCGGGCCTGTCGCTCGCCCTCGGAAGACGCCACCACGGCTCGGCGCTCTCGCTCCGCACGCATCTGTTTCTCCAGAGCGTCTTTCACCGATGCTGGGGGCACAATGTCCTTGATCTCGTAACGCAGAATTTTCACGCCCCAAGGCTCTGCCGCCCTGTCCACCGCGTGCACAACTTGCGAGTTAATGGTCTCACGCTCTTCAAAGGTACGGTCCAGCTCGATTTTGCCGATTTCCGAACGCAGCGTGGTTTGGGCGAGCTGGGCGGTCGCGAACATGTAGTCCTGAATACCATAGCTGGCGGCTCTGGCATCGCTGACTTGCATATAAATGACGCCGTCAATCTCCACCGAGATATTGTCCTTCGTAATACAGCTTTGCGAAGGCACATCGACGGTCTGTTCTTTTAGCGTGTGCTTGTAGGCCACCACATCAACGAAGGGCACGAGAATGTGAAAACCAGCATCCAAGGTTTTTGCGTACTTACCCAAGCGTTCGACCACAAACTGTTCACGCTGGGGTACAACCCGGGCGGTTTTGAGCAAGATGACGACCACGGCAATGGCCAGCAGAACGCCGAGAAAAAAACTCATATCCATCAGTTGGTCTCCTGCTCAATAATCAGTGTATTTCCATCCCGTCCGACAATTTTAGCGAAGGTGCCTGCAGCGATTTCAGCTTGGCCACGCGCATCCCAGTCCGCACCGCGGTAGTTCACTCGACCCCGGGCCTGGCTTGTCGAGTCAAAGCCGCTGACGATACTGACGTCCTTGCCGATGAAGTCCTCGTCTGCAGTGCCCTGCACCGAGTCACCCACCATGTGCAGCTTGAGTCGCGAACGAACGCCGACAAGCAGCACCAGGGCGAGTCCGGCGAACAGGATGAAAGGGATACCGTTTCCTGCTGGCAGGCCCAACCACAGAGCGAGACCTGTCAAGACGGCTGCGAGGCCGAGGAAAAACAGGATGAAATTCCCCATGGTGACCTCGGCAATAATCAAAGCAAAGCCGATACCCAGCCAAATGTATTCCGTATTCAGATCCATTGTGCCTCCTATGAGTTAGGGATTATTTACCGGGCACCCGAAACGTACCCTGAATTACCTCAACGCAATATCCGGTGATATGCGTCCGCTGAATCTGCCCCTTGTCGCGCACTACGTCCACTGTTATTCGACTCGCTCGCCCCATTTCTTCGCCTTGAGAGATCGTGTAACGAGCACCGCCCTGCACTTGATCCTGCTGCGCAAGCAGGCCAGCCAACGCACCCGCCGCGCTGCCGGTGGCGGGATCTTCGGGAATGCCATGTAGGGGATCAAACATACGGCCCTGCACCTGTGTCGCACCGGTGCGGCAGTACACATAGACCAAAAACGCTTCTGCCAAGTTGTCAGCTTGCCGATCGGGCCATTGGGCATTCAAACTGAGCTGCCTGAATGTCTCAATTTGAGGCTGACAGGCTGCCAAGGCGGCTGGATCGCTCACCTCCACCACAGGAAATTCAATACCCACGCTGACAATGGTGGAACCCCCATGTGCCGCAACGATCTGATCCGCATCCAAGCTTAGGGCCTTAGCCATCATCTGCGTACTGTGCCCAGACCGCTGTTCAAAGGGTCGAGGTGCCGCAATCGTCGCCAGCTCTGCCTTACCGTGGGCGTCGAGGGTTACCGCAACCTCAACCAATCCGGCCTGCTCTTCAAAGCGCATCAACCGCTGTTGCCCACCATCTATCGCATCGGTTGTGAGCTCAAGCCGGCCAGTAGCAGGCACTGCCTCCGGGTAGGATGCCAACACAAAACCCGTGCCGACATTGGGGTGACCGGCAAAGGGCAATTCAGACTTAGGTGTGAAAATGCGAATATGAGCCGTATTTGCCGAATCAAGCGGAGGCAGCACGAAGGTGGTCTCAGAGCAATTCATTTCCGCTGCAATGCGCTGCATTTGTTGCGGCGTCAGTGGGGCCGCCTGGGGATCCGAGGCAAAGAACACGGCGAGAGGATTGCCGCCAAAAGCCTCCTGGGTGAAGACGTCGACGGTGACGAAATCCAGATTCATTCCGTTCATATGGTTACCAGTGCTTTATTGCTAATCTAGTCTGCTCGGATGCCCTAGGGGGCCATATTATCCTTTCTCTGTCAGTAAGACTTTATCCATGAAGGCACTTTTTTATTCAGAACATGGCACAGCCGATGTTCTGCGCTATGAGAACCAACCTGACCCGGTCATCGGCCCCGCCGACGTGTTGATCCAAGTCGCCGCGACCGGGCTAAATCGCCTGGACATTGTCCAGCGCCACGGCTGGTTTACACTGCCGGGTTTCACCCTACCGCACATTGCGGGCATGGATATGGCCGGCACCGTGGTGGATATCGGCAGCGACGTCAGAGGGATCCAAACCGGCGATCGCGTTGTTGTCGATCCTTCGTTACACGCTGTATCAACGAAGTCTTCGTTTGCCGGTCATGGCGACCGCTACGGCGAGTTGGGAGTACTCGGGGCCACCCACCCCGGCGGATACGGTGAGTTTTGCGCTGTCAGCGCCGATCACGTGCATCCGCTACCCGCTGATCTGTCCTTTACGGATGCCGCAGTATTTCCAACCGCTTGGATGACCACCCATCACGCGCTATTCCGTGTAGGCGAGCTGCAGGCAGGTGAAACTCTACTGCTACACGGTGCTACCAGCGCCCTCACGCTGGCCGCTACTCAATTGGCGGTTGCCGCAGGCGCCACGGTCTTTGTCACGGCGGCCTCCGAGGAAAAGTGTGCCGTGGCAACTGCCCTAGGCGCCACCGCTACAACGACAAATCGAGACCTTGATGTCACGTCCTGGGTCATGCAACAAACCGGCGGCCAAGGCGTCAACATCGTGCTCGATCATGTGGGGCCAGCCTTGTGGGAGCCGTCCTTGTTCGCTCTGGCACCCCAAGGTCGTCTAATCACCTGCGGTAACACCACCGGCGACAGTGTGAGCATTCCGTCACTGGGTTTTCTGTTTCAACGAGGCGTTCAGATCAAGGGCAGCGATGCCTACTTCTCCACGGATTTCGCTGACGTTTGGAACCGATATTGTCAGGACATCAATCAAGGTCGGTTCACCTCGCAGATTTATCGCCAGTACCCGATAGAAAACGGCGCACAAGCACAGCGAGAGCTGGAGTCGGGAAGCGCGCTGGGCCGGATGGTTTTGCTGCACGGTAGCTGAGCGTCGGGGCGCATCAGCGAAACATTGCGGCCTAAGAAATCAGCCTTAGGCGATCACCCCTTGGCGGGCCAGCTGCTGCATTGGCTCAAAGGTCAGACCCAAGTCAGCCAATATCTCTACCGTATGTTCTCCCAGATCTGCTGAAGCCTGCAACCGCGGCTCGGTACTGTGACTGAAACGCACCGCGCTGCGCGGCTGCCGCATAGACCCACCGCGGGGGTGCTCGACGTCTTGCAAAATACCCGTGGCCTGAACCTGTGGATCGTCGATGACCTGCGCTCGTGTATTCACCCGGCCGGCAGGAATTTCGTTGTAGGCCAGCAACTCCATCAGTTCATCCGTCGCGTATTGGCTGCAATCCGCGCCCAGATAGCCGGAAACGACAGCGCCATCAGCGGTTTCACTGATACCACATACATCGGCCAAATCACCGGCATGCTGGACGCCTTGGCCTTTGAACGAGTAGTTCCACATCAGCTCAGGCCAGTTGAAATACACCGCAGCATCCAGCATCGACAACTGAACATGCTGACCGCCAGCACCGCGTTCTCGAGCCAGTAAGGCGGCGGTAATACCTTGCGCCGCGGTCAAGGCGGTGACTTTGTCATAAATAATAGAACGCACCATTTGCAGGGCTTGTTTTTGTTCTACCGGTGACGCGTCCTGTTCCGGAGGATTCATAGCCAAGGGTGTCATGCCCTGAACATCCAAAATACCGCTGAGCGCCTGTATGACATAGTCGTAGGTTTTTTGCTCGGCGTATGGGCCTACCTCTCCCATGCCATTGATCGAGGCATAGATCAGATCAGGGCATTCGGCTTTCAATGCGTCATAGTCCAACCCCAACCGCGCCATTTTACCGGGCCGATAGTTTTGCAGCAGAACATCGGCATCCGCGGCCAACTGTCGAACCAGCGCTTGGCCTTCTGGGTGCTTCAAATTAATCGCGATGGAGCGCTTGTTGCGATTGATCATGGCGTAAATCGCACTGAGTCCATTGCGTGACGCCCCCAACCCGCGAATGCCATCACCCCAGCCCGGCGGCTCGATTTTGATCACATCTGCGCCTTGATCCGCCAACACCACGGCGGCCATAGGACCAGAAACCACGGAAGATAAATCGAGAATCCGAAAGCCGCTCAAAGGGCCATCGTTTTGCGTCGCGGCAGAATGTTGATCAGGGTCAGTCGTCGGATCGGACATGGCTGTTGCAGTCTCCATAGCAGTTGTGGCCGTCTCGGTCTTCAGTATGCAATAAGCGTTTCACAGTTTCGCAACTAATCCCTCCGCAACATACGTAATGTATTTGATAACCTGCAAACAAGCCTTACCGTTCAACCATTCGCATCGTTGAACTCAGTCAAACGGAGAACAGACCGTGGAACACTCTACACAGCCGATTAAGGCACTTGCATCCCGATACCAGCTTGCCTTTCTAGGGCTGACTTTGGCCGTCGCGCTGGCCGCTTGCAGCCAAGGCCCTGACAAAACCAGCGCAGATAACACCTCGGTGAAAAGCGCACAAAACGCGCTGACTCTGACCCAGTGGCTGGACGAACAGTACGAGACAGAACTGCAGTTTTCGCCCATCGAGCTGACGTTTTTAGGCCGCGAGGAGCGCAACGACGAAATAGACGTGTTTACCTATGACGCGTTCGCTGAAGAGCTGGCGTGGAAAACTGCGTCTGTTGCGAAAATGCAGGAGCTGTTCGATCCAGAACAGCTGACCAAAGACGAGCTGTTGTCCTACGATTTATGGTCCTATCAGCTGGAACGAATGCAAGAGTCCGAGCCTTTTTTCTATGATGGGCTTGTGTTTGATCAGATGAATGGTGTGCAAAATTTCGTACCGACCTTCTTAATTAACTTTCATCGGGTTGAAAACGCCGACGATATGACTGCGTACATCGAGCGGGTAAAGGCGGTGAAGCTCCGTATGCAAGAGGCCATCGCCAACGCGGTTAAGGGAGCTGAAAAAGGTGTGATATCACCTTCCTTTGCGCTAGACGGCACCATTGCCCAAGCCCAAAGCATCATCACCGGCAAGCCCTTTGATAGCAACGCCGAGAACGACAGCGATCTCTGGGCTGATATGCGACAAGAGGTTCAAACGCTGCTAGAGGCGGGAACCATCGATGCTCTCGCCGCCGAACAACTCACCGCTCAGGCCAAGGACGCACTGATTAACCACCTTCAACCCGCGTATGAAGACATCATTCAATGGGCCGAAAACCAAAAAGACCGAGCCCCTGATGTGTCCACAGGTGTTGGCAGCCAACCCGGCGGCGGCGCCTATTACGCCTACCGCTTACGAAGCCAAACCATCACCGACCTCACCGCAGACGAGATTCACCAAATCGGTTTAGACGAAGTCGCCCGACTCCGCAAAGACATGGAGGCAATTAAAGATCAGGTGGGCTTCGACGGGTCGCTATCCGCCTTCTTCGAACATGTTCGTGACGGTGAGTGGAACTACTACCCCAATACCGATGAGGGTCGCCAAGCCTATATAGATGACGCTACGGCAGCGATTGATGGCATCAAGGCCGAACTACCTAACTACTTTGGTTTATTGCCGCAGGCCGACCTGATCGTTAAGCGCGTCGAACCCTTTCGCGAGCGTGATGGCGCAGCACAGCACTACTACCCCGGCACACCGGACGGGTCTCGTCCCGGCATCTACTACGCGCATCTGTCCGATATGACAGCAATGCCGAAAAATCAGCTGGAGGTGATCGCGTATCACGAAGGACTACCCGGCCATCATATGCAAATTTCTATCGCTCAGGAACTTGAGGAGGTGCCACAGTTTCGAACCCAAGCCCGCTTTACGGCCTATTCGGAAGGCTGGGGATTGTATTCAGAATATTTAGCGAAAGAGATCCCCGGCACCTATCTGGATCCTTATCAAGACTTCGGCCGACTCACTGGCGAAATCTGGCGCGCGATACGTCTCGTCGTGGATACCGGCCTGCACGCCAAGGGCTGGACGGAACAGGAGGCAATCAACTACTTCGCAGCCAATTCACCCGAGCCACTGGAGAGCATTACCTCTGAAATCCAGCGTTACATTGTGATGCCAGGACAGGCAACGACTTACAAAATTGGGATGCTGAAAATTTTAGAGCTACGCGAAAAGGCCAAGAAAGAACTCGGCAAAGACTTCGACATCAGAGCATTTCATGACGTCATCTTGGGGGGCGGCGCATTGCCTTTGCCATTGCTAGAACGTAAGGTTCTGCGATGGATCACCGAGACCCAACAATAAGATTTGCGCGAAAGAGAAGGCCCTCATGACACAGTTGAGGTCTTTCCGCCATCTGCGGGGAATAACATCGCCCTGGGGAGTATTGTTCTCTGGGAGCAATCGGCGTCTTGCGCTGCTAACGCTGATTGGCTGCGCTGCCATGATTTTCAGTTCGGGCGTGGACCACATCCACGCCACGCCGACCGCACTCGATCATGACTGTATCGTCTGTGATTCAAGCGGCGCTAAAAGCCTAACGGCGACATACGTTTTATCGCTTCCCTCAGCTTTTGGCTTTGCAAACGAAGCGAGCTGGTCAGCCTTTCACCCATTTCTGCCGCGTTTCAACACTGCAGCCCCACGGGCTCCCCCACCGCAACTCGCGTTTGCCTAATTATTGATCATTGTCTCCCGGCAGCTCTGGGGGACGAGCCCAATTTGCTTACGGAGTTGATATGCCCATTTTTTCGTTTAATTCTTACTCTGGCAGAGCGCGCAGTGCCGCGACTGCTGCACTTGCACTAGGTTCGGTATTCTCTGCCGCACCGCTTTTGGCCGATGACATGTCGGACAGTTCAACATCTAACAACACCATCGAAGAAGTCATCGTGCGCGCACACCCACTGTCCGCGGAAGGCCTGACCCAAGGCACCGTGTCGCTCGCTGGCCCAACACTCAACCGCAACCTCGCTCCCAACCTTGGCGACGTGCTCTCCAAACAGCCGGGCATTCACTCCGCAAGTTTTGGTGCTGCGGTTGGCCGCCCGATCATCCAGGGACTGGGAGGAGCGCGAATCCAAGTCATGGAAGACCGGCTGAGCACCATGGATGTCTCCGTCACCAGTGGCGACCACGCCACTACCGTGGAGCCTTTCATCGCGAGCAGCGTCGAAGTTCTCAAAGGACCCGCCACATTGCTGTACGGCAATGGCGCAGTTGGCGGTGTGGTTGACGTTCACACCGGCCGCATCCCTCATGGTCAGTTGGGCGAGGCCTTTTCGGGCAAGATTTCCGCTCAGGGCAGCGACAATGGCGATCAACACGCTGTCGCCGCCCGACTTGACGGTGAAGGTGACGGATTTGCCTGGCATTTCGACGGGTTTGATCGACGTTCGATTAATTACGACATTCCGGGCGAGACCGAATCGGACGCCTTAATCGCCGCAGAAGAGGCGGAAGGAGAGGAACACGAGGAAGAAGCGGGCTCAGGCTTTTTACCCGGCAGCCATTTCTCTACTGACGGCGGAGCCATAGGCTTCAGCTTCACCGGTGAAAATTGGTTCTCAGGTATCGCGGTCAGCCAGCTCAATGCCGTTTACGGTTTGCCCGGCGGCCACGGTCATCATGACGAGGAGGAGCATGAAGAAGACCACGAAGACGAACATGAGGACGAAGAAAACGAAGAGGAGCATGCCGACGAAGACGATTTTGCGACCCCGATTCTTGATATGGAGCAAACTCGTGTCGACATAGAAATGGGCCGCACAGGCCCGCTGTTTTCAGGCTCCAACGGCGCAATGAGCCGTTTTGGTCGCACCATTGAAAACGTAAACCTGCGAGTTGGGGTTAACGATTACGAACACTCAGAGATCGAACCTGATGGTGAAATCGCAACGTTGTTTAAAAATGAAGCGTTTGAGGCAAGGCTGGAGTTTGTTCATGCCTTTGCAGATGCCAAACATGTCTGGGGTCTACAGTTCGCGGAGCGCGAATTTTCAGTCTCAGGCGAAGAGGCCTTCGTGCCACCAGTCGACTCGGAAAATATCGGTATTTTCTGGCTGAGCGAGCGAGACTTAAACGACGTTTCCTTAGAGATGGGGCTGCGACTGGAAAACGTAGAACACACGCCTGAATCTGCAGCAAAGGCAGACTTCACGGCTTTTGCTGGCTCAATTGGCGCGATCTACCCTATCAACGAAAATTTCAACCTGACGGCAAATTTTGGTTACACCGAGCGCGCTCCGGTGGGAGAAGAATTGTTCAGCAATGGCCCACACCTGGCCACCGGCCGCTTTGAAATTGGCTCTGCGAGCCTAGACGAAGAGACGGTTCTCCGCACTGATCTGATTCTTGGCTGGGAGCGCGACAACATCGAAGCAACCTTCAATGCCTATTACGCGTCTTTTAGCGACTTCATCTATCAAAACCCCAATGGGATGATCGAGGATGAGCTGCCCGTCTTTCTTTGGGACCAAGCCGATGCGACATTCCGAGGATTGGATGGGGAAGTCCGATGGAAGGACATTGAGTTCGTCAACGGCAACCTCGAGCTTCGTGGTTTTTTTGATGTGATACGTGCCTCGCTAGACGCGTCATCAGAGAAAAAACTCCCGCTGATACCACCCAACAGAATTGGCCTTGGCGCCACCCAACGTTGGGGCGCCATAGCGCTGACACTAGAGGCCATGCGCGTTGGCGAGCAGGACGAGATACCGAGCTATGAGTTGCCCACCGACAGCTATACCGATCTCGGAGCCTACTTGGAATGGCAACCAACCTTGCCCAATGGCCAGCAATTGGCGGTATTTCTCCGCGGCGACAACCTAACTGACGCCGAGCAGCGCTACCACACCAGCTTTATCAAGGATCTGGCCCCTCAGCCCGGCCGAACGATAACGTTGGGCATGCGCTATCAGTTTTAGGTAGCAAGATACCGTCAGGTCGAATTTAGTTGACCTGACGGTGTCGACGGCCCACCAAACGGGGCAAAATGGAAGCGCAATACTTAAACAGGATGCGCTTCTCCATGAGATTCAATCGTTTGATTCCGTATACGCTGGGACGACGCCCTCCCAACATGCTTCGGTCAGTCGCACAGACCATTGCTTGGTCAATTCGCCGTTCACTGACATTGATTGCACTTATGCCGGCAACATATGCATGGGCCGCGCCGACCGATCAACTGTGGGCTCACTGGTCAATTCACGACGTCCAATCTACAGCCTCCGTCGATCACCAGCCCTGGCAGACATTGCTGTCACGCCATGTCCTGGCGAGCGATGACGGTATCAATCGAGTGGCCTACAGCAACTTCGACGAGTCCTCAAAACCCCTCGTAAATCAGTATCTGACGACGCTAAGCAACATTCGGCCCACCGAACTCAATCAGACCCAACAGCTTGTCTACTGGATCAATCTTTACAACGCGCTGACTGTGCAGGTCGTGCTCGATCACCCAAAGAAAGACAGCATTCGCTCCATGGGACCGCTGCTGTCTTTTGGCCCATGGGACAAAGACTATCTCACCATCGAAGGTAAACGAGTATCGCTGAATGATATCGAACACCGTATTTTGCGGCCTATCTGGCAAGACCACCGCCTTCACTTTGTCCTGAATTGTGCCAGCATCGGCTGCCCAAATCTCAGCCGCGCTGCGTTTACCCCCGCGAATATCGAGGATTCGCTTGCCCAAGCCGAGCGAAGCTTTTTGCAGCACCCCCGAGCAATCTCATTTAACGATAAGGGCATTCTGCAGCTGTCCAGTTTGTTTGACTGGTATCTAGAAGACTTTGCTGAAAACGAGAGCGCTTTACTGGTCTATCTTGCCGAACAGCGACCAGACATGGCTGAGCGTCTTTTGGTCTACCCCATTGGCTCCAGGCCAAACATCGACTACGTTTACGACTGGTCGCTAAACACAGTAGACCCGAAATAGACAGAAACAGATCGACCATCGAGTAACAGACGAACGAGCCAGCCTCTGGGGAGAGACCATGAACACTTCAGCTTACGAAACCATTCTGACCTCACTGGAAGAAGGGGTTTTAACCATTACCATGAACCGTCCAGACCGCCTCAACGCCTGGACCTATCAGATGGGTGCAGAGCTACAGCATGCCATTGAGACTGGCAATGACGACCCGGCCGTCGATGTCTTTATTCTGACCGGGGCGGGACGAGGCTTTTGCGCCGGTGCCGATATCAAGGACCTGTTTAAAGATCAGGCGGACGGGGGCGACAGCGGCGACAACCGTGCGCCTCGGGATTGGGTTGGCCTCATCAGACGGGCAAAACCGATCATCGCTGCAGTAAACGGAGTCGCCGTCGGCGTTGGGCTGACACAGATTCTGCCCTGTGACTTCATCATGGCCAGCCCCGACGCCAAGTTCAGTGCGCGCTTTGTAAAAATGGGCGTGGTGCCAGAACTTGCCAGCTCATACTACTTGGTCGCACGAGCAGGCTTCGGCTTGGCGAATCGCATGATGCTCACCGGCGAAACCATTGATGCAGCCGAGGCCCAGCGCATTGGACTGGTGGACGAACTGGTCTCGGACAGCAGCGATTTGTTGACTCGGGCAGCCGAACTGGCCAAACAGATTGGCGAGAACCCTCCGGGGGCCTTAGGCGCGGTTAAAGAACTGGTGACGGCTAACATGGCAGAACCGGACATCAAGGAAGTTCAGAAGCGAGAGCTGACGGCACTGGCCGAAGCCTACAAAAGCCCCGAACACCACGAGGCCATCGCTGCCTTCATCGAGAAGCGACCACCGAACTTCAAGAATTTGGGTTAACTTCGAGCCGGGTCTGGGCTAGGACAGCGCAGCAACGCTGCGCTCGCTGAGTTGCAGTCGATACAGAAGTGCCAGCAGCACCAGGTTCGCTAAACCCAAGGACTGCATCACCCAGGTCGTGCCTTCCCCGTTAGCGGCCAGCAGAGGCATCCACAGACCGGCGCTGATCAACAACACCGCCCGGCCTAAATCGAAGACAAATCGGTAGGCGCGATGTTCGAGCCAGAGACCGACGACGTACATGGATCCGGCGATCAGGCCAAAGACTGCCAACACCCCGGGACGCGCCAGATCGCCTTGCACGGCGGTGAGCGCGAAACCGGCTGCTGTCAGCACGACGTACTGCAAGAAGACATAGGTTTTGGTGCTTTGAGGCACTGAAGGATTGTATTGATCGGCCCAGCCGAAGGAATCCTCATCCCTCGGCTCGAGGCCCTGCGGGAACCAACCCGGCCCTTTGAACCATACCGCAACTTTATCGCGCCACCGCGGTGCCTTCACCGCCAGTATCAGGGTATGCCACCAGACTATCGCGTTTGCCCAAAGCGGATTCCAGCTGCGCAGTCCGTGAGTAATGCCGTAAACCGGTTTTTCGTCATTGCGCTCATCGCAAAACGTGCCGAACAGACGATCCCAAATAATGAAGAAGCCGCCGTAGTTTTTATCAATGTAGCTCGGGTTTTTGGCGTGGTGCACACGATGATTGGATGGCGTGACCAACAGGTAATCCAACACACCCAACCGATCCACATGCTGGGTATGCACCCAAAATTGATAGACCAAGTTCAGGGTCCCGACGCTGATCATCACGTAGGCCGGCGTGCCCGCTAAATACATGGGCAGGTAAAAGACAAAGCCAATGTAATCCGTGCTGGTTTGCCGTAGCGCAGTGCTTAAGTTGTATTCTTCGCTTTGATGATGTGCGCTGTGGGACGCCCACATGATCCGCCACTCGTGACCAAACCGATGCTTCCAGTAGTAACACAAGTCATAGGCCACAAAGGCCACCACCCAATGCCACCAGTGTTCCGGGGTCCAAGCAACAACACCCAGAAATTCCACCGCACCGGCAAAGACGACAGCGGCAAAACTCAGTCGCAACACGCCGACTAACTGACTCAGGCTACCCATCATCAAGCTGGCGACGGCGTCGTTGAGACGATAGGTTTGGTTCTTTTTCCATGCGCCATAAGCCAGCTCAACGGCCATGGCGAGAATGAAAAACGGGATGGCAATTTCGACAAAATTCATCGCGTAATTGTAGTGATTTGCCGTCACAGCACCAGGACTCAAACCTTCACTTTCCTTTGCCCAATCCGTCGCGGGGATGCTTATACTCGGGCTTTGCATGCAGGAGGAGAGAACATGCCACGTCTACCCCAAGTACCACGTTCAGAAGCCGACCCTTCGGTCCTGCCGTTTTACGATGCGCTGTTTGGCAAAGATCGAGATCCGGTAACCCACCCAGGTACCGCCACCGGCACGCCGGGTAATTGGTGGACGGTTTTTGCCCATGTGCCAGACTGCTTACTGCACATGGTGGCGGGTTTTGAGTTCTATCGAGACCGCAAACGTAAAATCTCGCCGCGACTGCGAGAACTGGGTCAGGCCCGGGCAGGCTACGCGCGAGGCAGTCAGTTTGTATTTTCACAACACTGCAAGGCGTTGCGCGCGGCAAAGTTTTCAGAGGAGCAAATTGAGGCCATTGCCCACTGGTCCTCTACGGATTTGTTCAGCGATGTGGAACGTGCCGTTTTGGCCTACACGGATGACTTGGTGCTACAGGGCGGCCGCGTCAGTGATGGCACCTTTGCTGCCCTGCAGACGCATTTATCCGAGGTTCAGATCATCGAGCTGACCTATACGATTTGTACCTATGAAATGCATGCGACCATGACGCGTGCGCTGCGTCTGGAATTCGACGACGTGCCCGAGCGCATTCAGGAAGTTCCGGTCCCCGAGGGCGAAGACCGGGATATCGATTTTTTCAAAGACGTCAAGTAAACCTGACCCACGGACGACATACCGCTTATTCGGCTGTCTCCGGGTCTTGGGCTGTCCATGACGAGAGCAGGGTATCGTAATCGACAGTTTCGCCCTGAGGCTTTTCGTTATCCAAAGCACGCTTAGGCGAACCGGGTTGACTGAACCAATACTCGGCATCGCGCGCTTCATTCAGCAGCGGCCCACACTCGCCCAAGGTACCGTGTCTTTGCAGCCGCTCCAACACACGATCTTGCTGCTGGGCCAGACTGTCCATGGCCGCCTGAGCCGCCACCTGACCGCTGACTGCGTTGGCGACATTCGCCCACCACAGCTGCGCCAACTTCGGATAATCCGGCACGTTGGTGCCTGTGGGCGTCCAAGCCGTGCGAGCAGGCGAACGATAAAATTCCACCAAGCCGCCAAGAGTGGGGGCCATATCGGTCATCGCCTGAGAGCGGATGTCTGAATCGCGAAACGGCGTTAAACCCACCAAGGTTTTTTTCAGTGATACGGTTTTAGCAGTCACGAACTGGGCGTACAGCCACGCTGCTTTGCGCCGCTCCAGAGGCGTACTGGACAGCAGAGTCCACGCACCGGTGTCCTGATAGCCAAGCTTCATTCCTTCCTCCCAGTAAGGGCCGTGAGGTGACGGTGCCATGCGCCACTTCGGCGTACCGTCGGCATTCACCACGGGTAATCCCGGCTTGATCATGTCTGCTGTAAACGTGGTGTACCAAAAAATTTGCTGGGCTATCTGGCCCTGGGCTGGCACCGGACCGGCCTCGGAAAAGGTCATACCCGGAGCTTGTTCCGGCGCGTAGGCCTTCAGCCAATCAATGTACTTTTGCAGTGCGTGAACCGCGGCAGGCGCATTCGTCGCGCCGCCACGGGCCACCGAACTGCCCACTGGGCGGCATTGTTCCGCACGAATACCCCACTCGTCCACAGGCAGGCCATTTGGGATACCCTTATCCCCCGCGCCAGCCATGGACAGCCAGGCGTCGGTAAATCGCCAGCCCAAGGAGGGATCTTTCTTGCCGTAGTCCATGTGTCCGTAAACCCGCTGCCCATCAATCTCTTTAACGTGGACGGAGAAAAACTCGGCGATGTCTTCATAGGCTGACCAATTCACTGGCACCCCTAGGGAATAGCCATAGCGTTCGGCGAATTGTTCTTTAAGAGCCGGGTTTGAAAACCAGTCCTGGCGGAACCAATACAGGTTCGCGAACTGCTGATCGGGCAGCTGATACACCTTGCCATCCGGTCCCGTGGTAAAGCTCAGGCCAATGAAGTCATCAAGATCCAAGGTGGGCGACGTAACATCCGCACCTTCGCCGGCCATAAAGTCACTCAGTGCCACCACGTATCCATAGCGCGAGTGCGTGCCAATCAGATCGGAATCGTTGACGTAGGCGTCGAAAATATTTTCGCCGGACTGCATCTGAGTTTGGAGCTTTTCGATCACATCGCCTTCTTGAATCAAACCGTGATTCACGCGGATGCCGGTGATGTCGTAAAACGCTTGGGCCAGGGTTTCACTTTCGTACTGATGGGTGGTCAGTGTTTCAGAGACCACATTGATGGTCATACCTCGAAACGGTTCGGCCGCAGCATGAAACCAGGCCATTTCGGCCAATTGGTCATCGCGCTCAAGGGTAGAAGGCTGAAACTCGCCGTTAACCCAGCGCGCGGCATTGGCAGCATAAGCGTCCGCGCTAATACTCGGCCCAGCGGCCTCTTCATTTGTCTGCCCGCAGGCGACAAGACCGGCAACAATGCAGACAACCGTGATTCCCCTAACGATGTTATTCATCACTGCACTATCTCCCATGCTCACTATTCTTTTTCCTTTTCACGTCCATTCGTTCCTCGCGCTAAGCCCTTAGCCCTTAGCCCTTAGCCATCACAACAACAAGCCACAACATCGCCAATCCACTGGCATAAAGCACCGGCCAACCGGTGAGCCCCAACCAAAGCAAATGAATAAAGGCTGCACCCAAAAGGCTGACAAAGAAGCGGTCTCCGCGAGTCGTCGCCATGGGCAACCAGCCCTTCGCAAGCGTCGTCGGCTTTTTCAGCTCCAGCGCAATCAAAAAAGACAAGGCAGAGGCTATGGCCGCGAAAAACAGGCCCGTCGGCAGAGTCCAAGCCATCCAGTTCATGAACAATACCTTTTCGCCAGATCGAAAGAATCAAAAACTATGCTGTAAATCATGCCGCCGATCGCTCTAAACACGACCAAGGGCAAAGCCCTTGACCAAATGCTGGCGTACGAACCAGACCACGAGTATGCCAGGTAACACAGTGAACACCCCCGCTGCGGCCAGCACCCCCCAGTCCATACCCGAGGCGCTCACCGTGCGCGTCATCACGACCACAATGGGTTTCGCCTCACTGCCCGTTAAGGTACGCGCCAACAGCAACTCTACCCAGCTAAACATAAAACAGAAAAAAACCGTCACGCCGATGGCGCTGCGATTGATGGGCAAAAATATCCGGGTGAAAAAAAACCAAAAACTGTGCCCGTCAATGCGCGCCATGTCGTCAATCTCGGTTGGCACGCCCGACATGAAGCCTTCCAAAATCCAGACCGACAAGGGCACCGTAAACAGACAGTGTGCAAGAGCCACGGCCAAGGGCGTATCGAACAAACCAATGGAAGAATACAGCTGGAAAAAAGGCAGCAAAAACACCGCTGGCGGCGCCATCCGGTTGGTCAGCAGCCAGAAAAAGAGCTGCCGATCGCCAAGGAAACGATAGCGGGAAAACACATAGGCAGCTGGGAGCGCCACGCTTACCGAGATGAG